>NZ_JBNLYC010000293.1:0-3648 GCF_050172015.1 Bacillus sp. GMa5/1
AAGATGTAAATGAAAGTTTTTATAAAAAAATTTCCACCATTAGAAGTAGCATATATAAGACGAACTGGTAGCTACTTTGAACCACAAGATCACTGGGGAAAGTTACTGAATTGGTCAATTGAAAATAAACTTTATCCACCAGAGCAATCATTTATCGGAATATCATTAGATAATCCTGAACTTGTTGCAAGTCATAAGTGCCGGCATGATGCATGTGTTACGATTCCTGAAAACTTCGATAAAGAAAAGCATCATGATGTGCAATTTAAAAGATTAGATGGAGGTACATATGGTCTATACCAGTTCTATGATGAACCTCATAAATTAAGTGAAGCGTATCAATACATGTATGCAGAGTGGCTACCAAATAGTGAGTATGATGCAGATTATGATAGAGATAATTTAGAGTTTTGCTTAAATAATGTTGCTGAAGATCTAGACGGAAAGTTAAAGGTTAATTTATTTGTGCCAATTAAAAAGATATAAAAAAACAAATAATTTCATTTGTAGCTTTAAAATGAAATTGGAATAGTAGTGAAAGAAAAACTTTTTTTGAAGATAATATTTCTAGCGTAGGAATTTAAGTATGTAGGTTGCAATGAAAGGAGAATCCACATGGATACATTTGTAAATGACAAGTTTTATGAAACGAGAGATCAATTAGTTGAGGAAATTAATTTGTTGAGTGATGCTCAATTTAATAGGAAACCAGATAAGGATAAATGGAGTATTGCACAAGTTTGTCATCATTTAGTTTTATTAGATGAGAGAGTTATAACAGTTATTTCATCAGGATTAAAAAAGTTAGATAGTACCCAAAATGAGCGTAAAGAAATTCACACTATTTTATTAGATAGAGCGAAAAAGTTTATAGCTCCAGAAATGATTGAACCAAGTATAGAACCATTTGAAGTGGAGCAAATGCTCAATATGCTAAACGAATCAAGAAAAGAATTGATGCGTTTCCTGAGTACAATAGAAGATGAGTCTATATTAGCGAAAAAAGCAGTGATGCATCCAGCTCTTGGAGAATTATCCCTTGATCAGTGGATAGAACTGATTTATTTACATGAACAGCGTCATATTTCACAAATAAAAGAGATAAAATTACTTTGTGAAATTGAAAAGTAAAAATCATTCCCTATTTATTGATGCGTATTATAAACAGGGAAAACGGTTGATTCATATTGATTCAGAAGAAAACAAAAATAGAATGAAATTAGTTGAAAGTAACCAATAAGCTTAAGAAAATATGAAACTATCCGATTTTCTGTATAAGTGTAACCCCGTCTTAAATGAAGAGCGGGGTTATTTTTTTGGAAGTATTTTCATTGAGAAGGAAATACTTCGACAATGAAATTCAAAAAAATAATCATCATAACATATTTTATATGCGAATTTTAGTAAATTGAAATAATGATTTTATGATGATGAATGATATGTCCTTATTTTGAAAGTACTCTTCACACGCTTAAGGAAGGGGTATTCTGTCAGGAAACGATAAAATACAATTCTGTTAGGAGATGTATGCAATTTATTCTCTTTATTTTGCAACAGAACCACCTTCAAAATTATCTTTTGTAGTTGAAGTTTCCTGAATAATAAGTTACATTTTTAAAGTTCAAGCAACTTTATGAAAGTACAAAAAGGGGAGAAATATTATTAGTATGCAAAAAATGAAATGGAAGAACTATGTATGTTACTTTGTAATTCTATTACTGCTTGGAACAGCAGTAATAGTCAAACCACCTATCTCTAAGGCTGAGGAATCTGAAGTTAATATCACATTGTTAGGTACTGCAGATATTCATGGTAGATTTATGCCTTGGGATTATGCGCTTGATGGAGCAAATATGAGTGGAAGTTTGACGCAGCTTTATACGGTTATAAAGAAGGTCCGTCAAGAAAATCCAAATACCATATTAGTAGATGCTGGGGATACAATTCAAGGAAACTCAGTAGAATTATTCAACGATAAACCACAATCGCCAATGATGGTAGCGATGAATACAATGGGATATGACGCCTGGGCATTTGGAAATCATGAATTCAATTTTGGATTAGATACATTGAAAAAAGTTAGTGAGCAATATAAGGGAAAAACGTTAGCAGGAAATATTTATAAGGAAAATGGAGAGCGCTTTCTTCCTGCATATACAATTGTAGAAAAAGGTGGAATTAAAGTTGGGATTATTGGTATGAATACACCAATGATTAGTGATTTTGAAAAAGGGACAGATCACTTAGATGGTTTAGTGGTGAAAAATCCGGTAGAAGAGACGAAAAAGGCAATTAAGGAATTAGAAGGTAAAGTAGATGTAATGGTAGGAGTTATGCATATGGGATTAGAAAATGAGAATGGTATCCCTGGTACTGGTGTTCAAGATATTGCAAATGCTTGTCCGGAACTAAGCGCTATTTTTGCGGCTCACATGCATAAACTTGTAAAAAAAGAAGTTGTAAATGGCGTAATTATTACAGAACCAGATAAATATGGAACACATATTTCACGTATTGACCTTACTTTTACAAAGCAAGATGGGAAGTTGACTTTAAAAAATAAAACTGCTACCGCTATACCTGTAAAAAATGCTGATGGAACAACGATATTATCTGATCCTACACTTGAAGAAACATTAACACCTTTTCACGAATATGCGAGAGGAGATGCAAATGTTGTAGTCGCTCAATTAAAGGGTAGAAATCTTGTTCCTGAAAATGAAATAAAGGGTATTCCAAGTGTTCAGATTCAAGAAACACCTTTATCAGATTTCTTTCATGAAGTCATGCTCTACTACAGTAAAGCAGATGTAGTAGCCCATCAAATTGATAATGATTATGCCCGTTTGGATATAGGTCCTATTAAGAAAAAAGATATTGCGTACAATTACCAATATGCCTTGGGAGAAATTACAGTATATAAGATTTCTGGAAAAGATTTAAAAGACTATATGGAATGGGCAGCAGGATATTTTAACTCATCTCGTGCCGGAGATGTAACCGTTAGCTTTGATAAAACCCGCCGTGCATCTAAATACAGTACGAACGATTTCTTTGGAGGCGTAAAATACGAAATTGACTTAACAAAACCATATGGAAGTAGAATTACAAATTTACGCTCTATTCGTACAAACAAACCAATCAAAACGAGCGATGTTATGACGCTGGGAATGAATGCATATAGAATGGAGGCTCTTCAGGCAAAAGGGGGAGCTTTAGAGGGGCGTAAGTTTGAACAAATTTGGTCATCTAAACAAGAGAATGCATTTGGAGAAACAGGCGGAACCATTCGTAACCTTGCTATTACATATTTAAAAGAGGTAAAGAATGGTGTATACACTCCAAAAGTTATGCGTAATTGGAAAATTACTGGTGTAGATTTACATTCTTCAGAGCATAAGGCTGTAGTTGATCTCGTGAATAAAGGGATTTTAGAAATTCCAAAAACAGAAGACGGAAAATACACAAATATAGCATCTATAAATACGAAAGACTCAATTTCAAAAGAAGAAATTGTAGCACTCTCACAAAAAGCAAATATTAATCCAAATGAGTTTAATCATGCAAAGACAAAAGGTGAATTTTATAAAAAACTTAATAGGATTACTAAAAAAATATAAATTATAAGGTTTCTTATAGTGATTGTTA
>NZ_JBNLYC010000294.1:0-3603 GCF_050172015.1 Bacillus sp. GMa5/1
ATATAGCTCCTATGATTCCTCCTATGGTACTACCAATTATGGGAATCCATGCGTATCCCCAATCCGAAGAGCCTTTATTACATATTGGTAAGATTTGATGTGCTAGTCTTGGGCCAAAATCTCGAGCTGGATTTAAAGCAAATCCAGTTGTTCCACCAAGAGATAAACCTATAGATACTATTAACCCTCCTATTATTATTGGAAGTAGTCCATCTGTAATTTTATTATGACTCATAGCTAAAATTGAAAATACAAATACTGCAGTGCCAATAATTTCACTTAACAAATTGGACGGCCAACTTTTTATTGCAGGGCTTGTAGAAAATACCGACAATATAATTTCTTGATTTTTAGTTTCTTTCCAATGCGGAAAATACTGGAGCCAGACAAATATTGAACCTAAAAAAGCCCCTATCAACTGTGCACCAATATAGGAAGGAACTTCACTCCAAGGAAATAACCCTATACAAGCAAAAGCAATTGTAACTGCAGGATTCAAATGCGCACCACTTATGTTATCTACTATATATATAGCGAATGTAACTGCTAATCCCCAGCCAAGAGTAATTGCAACCCATCCGGAATTTTGTGCTTTGGATTTTTTCAGCAAAGTACCTGCTACAACGCCGTTCCCTAATAAAATAAGAACCAAGGTTCCAATTAATTCCCCCATAAATGGAGACATATTTATGACCCCCTTTGTTATTTCAAAAACCATTGTATAAACACAAGGGCATCATCAGCATCTTCCCCATCAAGAATTACATGTATTTCTGCTCCTCTTTTTACTGCTAAATCGATTAGTTGAAGAGTACTTTTTGCATTAACTTTTTTATCTTTAAATATAAACTGAACCAAACAATCATAATCCCTTAAGCCATCTACAATTTCACTTGCTGATTTTGCATGAATTCCATCCTTACGAGTTACAATTAATTTTCTTTCAATTCTCATAAGATTAGCTCCTTTTATATTTTCATAATGGTTTTCGCTTCAAGTACAACCTTAAATCTTATATATTTCTTCTAATGTTTTGCCAATCCCTAATTCAACAACTGCTACGTAGGACCCTCTATTAATGGTGAATCTGCTATTTTGATTTAATTACTCTTAATTAGAGCACCTTCCAAATTTATGAATAAAGTTACAACTCATTTATTATAAATAGCCTCTTGAATTTATCTAACACTTCAACCTACTTCATCATTATCTACTCCTCCTGCAGAAACTATTAAAACACTGGAACTTAATTGAACGAGTAAAGCTTTTAAATCTCTTAACTAGTAGATAACCATTAGAAACTAAAGCTATTCCTGAATTACTCATCACAATTGCTCCCTAAGTTCATTAACAATTTCTTTTTCACCTATAAGAGATAAACATAGAGTTTCAAAGATAATAAAAGATGAGACTGCTCCTGGATCTAAATGACCAATAGACCTTTCTCCTAGAAAGGAAGCACGCCCTTTTTTAGCTAATAATGGCTTAGTTTTTTCCATTTGTTCTCTTGCAAAAATGATAAGACCAATAGGTTTTATTTTTTCTCCATTTCTTTGGATATACTTCAAAACAGGATCCCAAACATCCAGCATTGTTTTATCTCCTATCTGAGTTTTTCCTCTTAGACAGATGCCATCTACAGATTCTTGAAAAGCAAGCCCCAATTCATTGATTGTAATTTTATTTTTTCCTTTCAAAACACTACCAGCTCTTAAAAATGCTGTTCCATATAAAGGCCCTGATGCACCTCCAACCTTTGAAATAAGTATCATTCCAATATCATGAAATACATTTCCAATATCATCATAAGCTGTATATGATATCTTTTTTTCAACCTCTTTAAACCCTCTATTCATATTAATACCATGATCTCCATCACCTATGAATTGATCAAGTTGCGTTAGATTTTTTTTTTGATACTCAAGTTGTTTTGCAGTGAGTTGCATCCAATTGATGATATGTCTTGGTGTAATATACATGTTGGCCCCCCTATTGTACACGCCAGTTAGTCGTATTTGCTGGATCATTAAGCAAAGCAGTTAATTGTTCATCTAGTTTTAATAAAGTAATAGAAAAACCGGCCATATCAATCGCTGTCATGTATTCCCCAACATATGTTTTACTGATATCGATACCAATTTTGTTTAATATTATGTTAATCATTTTATTTAAAATATATAATTCCATTAACGGCGTTCCACCTAAGCCGTTTACCATTACTGCAACTTTATCACCAATTTTCAATTGCATATCACTTAAAATATGCTCTAAAAGGAGTTCAGCCATTTCATTAGCTGCTATCATACTAATACGATGAGTTCCAGGTTCACCGTGAATGCCTATACCAACCTCTACTTCATTTTCACCAATTTTATAACCGACTGTATCAGATCCAGGTATAGTACACGTTGTTAATGCCATTCCCATACTACGCATATTAGCAATCACTTTATTTGCAACATCTTCAACTTCTTTAAGCGATGCTCCTTTCTCAGCCATTGCTCCAGCTATTTTATGTACAAATATTGTTCCAGAAATTCCTCTTCTTCTCATGGTGTGTGAACTATTACCAATAGCAATATCATCATTAACAATGACTGTAGCAATTGGGATTCCCTGTGCTTCAGCCATTTCAGCAGCCATTTCAAAATTCATTATGTCTCCTGAGTAGTTTTTTACAATTAATAAAACCCCACTTCCAGCATCCACCTTTTGAATCGCTTTCAAAATCTGGTCTGGTGTAGGAGAAGTAAAAATTTCGCCCATTACAGCAGCATCAAGCATTCCTTTACCAACAAATCCTATATGCGCTGGTTCATGACCACTCCCGCCTCCGCTGACAATTGCCACTTTTCCTGGAAATGGACTATTAGCTCGAAGAATTATATTTGTTTCACCCATATTTTGTAGTTTATCAGAATGTGCAAACAACATTCCGTCAATCATATCCCTAACTACTTTTTCTGGATTATTAATAAATTTTTTCATGGCATCTATTCCTTTCCATTAGTCGCCGCTAGTACCCTAACATTTAATTTTATAATTTTATTCCCTCCTACAATTCCCTTTTATTATAAAAACCTATAATGATTTCACTTGGACATTTAGCTTTAAGCCTCCAATTTCATCTAAAAAGATTGTTCCAATGTTTGCTTGCTCAAATTTCCCTTTCCTCATGTGAAGTGCTCCAGTGAATACTCCTTTTTCATGCTCAAATAGCTCACTTTCAATTAAATTAGGGGGGATAGCCGCACAATTTACTAGAATAAACGACTTATCCTTTCTGAAAACAGCTTTATGGATACCTTTACCTATAAGTTCTTTTCCTGTTTCACTCTCTCCAGTAATAAGAATCGTAGAATCTAATTCTGCTACTTTATTCGCAACAAAGAGCGTCTTCATTAAAGTGTCACTATAAATAATAATGTGTGGAAAAGAGTTGTTTAGTTTTTTATATTTCGACAATTCACATTCTAAATACTTTATTCTGTTCTTTTCAAGAGTCAATTGGTCTAATAATGATTGTGTTTCATGAATAGATTCATCGTTAAAAGTATTCCGCTCAATTTTGCTATAAGTGTAGCTACGGCTCGAGCATGTGGA
>NZ_JBNLYC010000295.1:0-3587 GCF_050172015.1 Bacillus sp. GMa5/1
CTATAGCCTATGTTATGTCTTTTTTGAGGATAAATAAAGAGGAAAGCAGAATCACTATTCCATTTAATATATATACGCTTGCGGTCATAAAGGCTAACGTACCTGCGCCAAATCCTGCTTTATCGAATATAGAAGCAAATGTTGCGATAGTCAAAAAGATAATGGGAGTCAGTAGTAAAAATATGAAACCTGCCACGATTCTTTTTTTTAAACTATGTCCAGATAAGGAAATGGCTAAAAAGTTTAGGGTGCTAAACAGAGCAATTGCAAAGAGCAGGACAATAAATACTTCGATGCCATCAGACATTTTACCACTCCTTTTATAAAGAGTACTTTTTATAATCTATTCGAAATAAAAGGGGGATACTCCTTTAGGTAATTTCAATAAACGTAATAAATAGGCGTATTATAAAACAAAGAAGTATGGATTCAATATTAGACCCATACTTCTTTGTTTATTTTATAAATTCGCAGATTGCGAATGCTGTTTTTCATAATGTTTCTGCTTAGAAAGGGAAATAGAAATAATCAATAATGAAACGACTCCAAAGATGAGAACCATATATTGTAACCCAATTGTATCTAAGAAGAAGCCTGTGCCAAGTAAGACGATTTGGAACATAACCCTCTCAAACATATTACGGAATGAGAAGAGGCGACCGTGATAACTTTTTTCCACTTTCGTTTGGAAAATCGTCGACATAATAGGGAAGAAGCAGCCAACACTAAACCCAAACAAACCAAATGATGTAAGAGCCATCCATTTTATATCGCTAAAGAACAATGACAGATGTGCAAAAGCAGTACAAACTGCGAAGAAATATAGTAATTTTTCAGGTTTGAAATGATCAGATAGACGTTTAATTACGAAGGCACCTAACATAAATGCGACACCTTCAATTGTATATATGAACCCTTTAATCGTAGGATCATGTTGCATTTCGCTAATGTTAATAACCATTAAATTAAACCCAGCTATAAATAATAGAGGGATGATACTTAATATAAGTGCTGTAAAAGCAATAGGAATTCCTTTTAAAATACGAAATACTTCCATAAAGCTATTATCTTTTGCAGCTTGTTTACTTGGTGTTGTTGATTTTTTGTCTTCGAATTGTAGGAAGAAAGTCGAGAGGAATAATAAGGCGTATGCTGCCATTGAGAAGGCATACATGTACTGTAAACTCATCACAACTAAAAGAATTCCACCTAGTGAAGTGCCTGCAATACGAGCAATTGTACCAACATTCATATGTACACCGTTCATTTGTAATAACTCATGCTCACGTACGATGAGTGGAATTACAGATTGTAATGCAGGGAAATAAAATGCTGCTGAAATTTGAAGAGCAACCATAAATGCGATCATAAATGCGATACTTTCAAATTGAATAGCAAAAAACATGAAAATAACACTTAAAACTCGACCAAACCCAGCGTAAAGAAGAACTTTTTTCTTTTCATACTGATCGATGACACGGCCAGCCATAGGTCCAACTAGAACACCGGCTAATAGTCCGATAAATAATATAACTGATTTCATGAAATCAGAAGGGACATATTTTTGCATAAATTCAAGGTTGCCAAGAATACCAAGCCATAATCCTAGACCTGCAATAAACTCCCCAATTAGAACAATCCAAACGTTTTTATTACGCCACATAACATAAAACCTCTCCGTCTTTTAAAATGAAAAACTCGTATATAAAACCTCCTTATTTATGCATTATTTTCATACGAACTTTTTTAGAGTCAGAGTCTATATTACGTGTTTCATAATTGGATTTCAATCTTTTTGATTTGTCAAAAATTTGATGTGTTAATTGATGAAATAAGTGAATCAAAACGTAAAAAATTTATGATTAAAGCTAATAGAAAGTAAGGATACATATAAAAAAGCAAGAACGTATAACTACGCCTCGCTTTTCTCAAGTACAAAATTAAATATTAGATTCACTTAGCAACATTTACGCTCTTGTCCAATAGCTAAAGCGCTAAAAGATAGTGGGCCAACAACTTCTGCACTTGCACCACTAGTAAGGTTTTCAACAGTTAATGAATATTCGTGTGTTCCACTGCTAACGTTTTGATCTATAGCTTGAAATGTTTGTACGTAGAATTGTTCAGAATCTGTAGATTCAATACCTACTTGTGCATTAAAAATTTCAATGTTATCACGGAAAATTCGGAATAAAACTTGTGAAGTCTCAGTTATACCTTCTACACCAATTGTAGCGATTAATTCTACTCGATTATTACGTGAATCTCTACTTGAAATTCTCAATTTCAAATTTGCTAAAATTGCTTTATTTGGAGAAGCTGGGATTGCAAAAGTTGTTTCACCAGTTTTACTTATAGGCTGAGTAGCTTGGTAATCAATGATATGAGTCATATTCTTCACCTCCTCATATACTAGAATATGAAAATAGTGAAGAATTAGCTTGGACAAATACTGGATTATTTAATAGAGTCAACAATAATTATTGAAAAGAAGAAATTCACATAAAAGCATTAAGAATATATCACAATAAGATGATATTTTTCTTAATGCTTTTTGTAATTAAGCAGAATATTCTTCTTTACGTACTTCAAAAAATTCATTACGTCGCAAGTAATTATAAATTTTCTCTGAAACCTCTTCTTCTTCAGACACTAAGAAACGATGATCAAAAGCGTAGAAAGATTGACCTTTAATTAATTTTACGTAATACATATTAAACGCCTCCTGACACTAGATTATTACTTGCTTCATATTATGATGGCCTATATGTCTGCTAAAAATACTTGGAGTTTCAAAGGGGATAAGTAAAGGGATAAAAGAGCTTACAATTCTGTAAGGTTTATGTCACCTTTTTCGATAGTTTGTATTTACCAATTTCTTCTATAATGCAAATAGGTTACATAAAATAAGGGGGTAAAAAGATGGATGAAATACTTGGAGAAGTTGTAGCTGGTATTTGTGAATTTGTAGTGGAAGTAACAGCAGATGCTATAGGAAATTTAGTTTCTGGAAATGATGAGGAAAAAGAAACATTATAATAATTTGTAAAAGAATAAAGTTGATCAAATTATAAAGGCTGATTTCTAAAGGGAAATCAGCTTTTTTATTTTTTACATTATATTAACTTAATTTGAATATTCATTTGTTATCATATTTAAGAAGCCTATATAAGGAGGTGAATAAACAAATATGTCGAATTCAGGGCCTGATTTATCTGTTTCTCGTTTGATTGTGGTAAATATAGAAGAAAAAGAATATCATTTTATTGTTCGTGAACATCCGATTGTAGGGAAGTTTATATCGCTATTTGAAAATGGGAAAGAATACGGTTTAATAGATAAACAAATCGCTAATAAAGATAAATTTATTACATCGGAGCTTACTAAGTTAGATTATTTTAATATAGATGTTTTATATCTTACACCTGGGTGGATATGGATTGGTATGGATCAATTTGGTTTACATGCTCGTGAGGCTACTTATAACGAAGTAGATGTTATTATGAAGTTGAAAGAGGATTTATATTATATAGACATATACGAAGAAATAAAAATGTAGTAAATATTTATTCAGGTTAGGGGGGAAG
>NZ_JBNLYC010000296.1:0-3583 GCF_050172015.1 Bacillus sp. GMa5/1
GAAAAGCACTGTATATAGTATCATTTATCGGTGTTAGATACTATATATTGAACGGGAGTGAATTTGATGAACAACTCAGACAATGTAAAACAGCAAAAAAATACTTTATGGACAACTTTTGATAAAATTATAAATAGTAACGATCAAGACTTAATGCAAGAAAATGCAAATGTTGATGGTCGATCTCCAATGGGAATGATGGGAACATTTGCATCAGAGAGCGCAAAACTTTATGTAAGGGAACATTTGCTTTCTAAACAAGTAAAAGAAGCTATTAATCAAAATATTTTATACCCACACGATTTAGATTTTTATGCAACAGGAACAACCACGTGTTCACAAATCCCTTTAGCACAATTGCTGAAAAAAGGGTTCCACACTGGACATGGCCATATGAGACAACCACAAGATATTAAAAGTGCATTAGCACTCTCGTCTATTATTCTTCAAGCTAATCAAAATATGCAGCATGGTGGGCAATCTCTTGCCATGTTTGATATAGATTTAGCACCCTATGTGAGGAAAACATTTGAAAAAAACAAGAAAAAGTTAATAGACTATCCGCTAACAAAGGAACAAATCGAAGTGTTTGCATGGAAAGAAACAGAAAACGATACATATCAAGCATGTGAAGCATTTATTCATAATTCCAATAGTATGCATAGCCGTGGTGGTGGACAAGTTCCGTTTATTTCAATTAATTACGGAACGGACACATCAAAGGAAGGAAGGCTATTAATTAAACAATTACTACAGGCAACACAAGCGGGATTAGGAAAAAGCGAAACACCTATTTTCCCCATTCAAATTTTCAAGTTAAAAAAAGGTGTAAATTTTGAAGAAACAGATCCAAATTATGATTTATTTGAACTTGCATTAGAAACAACAGCAAAACGATTGTTCCCTAACTTTTCATTTTTAGATGCGCCATTTAATGCAGCGTATTATAATGGGCACCCAGAAAGTGAAGTATGTTATATGGGTTGTCGTACTCGTGTGATGTCTAATATTCATGGTGAGGAAACAGCAATTGGCAGAGGAAATCTATCATTTACCTCTATTAATCTAGTAAAATTGGCTTTAATAAATGATTCAAAAGAGGGATTTTTCAAATCGTTAGATTATTATATCAAACTTGGCATTCGTCAATTGCTAGAAAGATATTCATATCAATGTACAAAAAAAGCAAGAGATTTTCAATTCCTATATTCACAAGGGATTTGGCGCAATGGAGAAAAACTACAACCAGAAGACTCAGTTACTGAGATTTTAAAGCAAGGAACATTGAGTCTTGGTTTTATTGGACTTGCGGAATGCCTGGTTGCCTTAACAGGAAAACACCATGGGGAAGATAAAGATTCATGGCAACTTGGAAAAGAAATTGTTACCTTTATGAGAAATAAGATGGACCAAGCAACAGAAGAGCATTGCTTGAATTTCACCTTAATTGCAACTCCTGCCGAGGGACTATCAGGGAAGTTCATCAAAAAGGATCGTGCTGAGTTTGGAACTATTACAGGTGTAACCGATCATGATTACTATACAAATTCATTTCATATTCCAGTTTATTATCCTATTCAAGCAATTAATAAAATACGTTTAGAAGGACCGTTTCATGCTCTTTGCAACGGTGGTCATATTACGTATATTGAACTAGATGGGGCGGCAGCACATAATCTAATGGCTTTAAAACAGATTGTTCAAGCAATGGCACAGTATGAAGTAGGATATGGTTCAATTAATCATCCGGTGGATCGTTGTAAATGTTGTGACTATAATGGAGTTATTGAAAATGAATGCCCCAGCTGTGGAAATATAGAAGACCATCATATTGAAAGAATTCGCCGTATTACTGGATATCTTGTGGGGGACATGTCAAAATGGAACAATGCAAAGCGTAGTGAAGAAGCAGATCGTGTGAAACATAAATGAAGGTAATGAATATTATTCATGATAGTGTAGTAGATGGTGAAGGGTTACGGACAGTTGTGTTTTTTGCCGGTTGTCCGCATGATTGTTTAGGTTGCCATAACCCCAAATCATGGAATCTTTATAATGGGACCGAGATAAGTGTGAAAGAAATTATAAAAGAAATTTCCAAAAATCCTCTAACTGATGTAACATTTTCAGGGGGTGACCCATTTTTTCAAGCTATCGAGGTCAAAGAAGTTGCAAAAGCTGTAAAAAGTTTAAACAAAAATCTTTGGATTTACACTGGCTATACACTAGAAGAGATACAGAATTCACAAAACAAAGATATGATTGAGCTGTTACATTATGGGGATGTTTTAGTTGATGGAAGATTTGAAATCGAAAAAAGAGATTTGACTCTTCCATTTCGCGGAAGCTCAAATCAACGTATTATACGCCTAAAATAAATATAATTCCCTTGCTTTTTTCGATTATTCGTTATCACTAATCCAATATTTATGAGCAGAAAGCATTTGCTCATAAATACTGGAAATACACAATAAAAAATTTATAAAAAGGGCCATGCTCAATTCTTACACTTTTTTTGCAATGCTTTTGGAACATATACACAAAAAGGTTCGCTTTCCATGTAATCCCCCGTCATCGCAAATGCCCTAGAACGAGATCCCCCACAAACATATCGAAACTCACAAACACCGCATTTGCCTTTATAATTGTCTGGATTACGAAGGCTTTGAAAAACAGGAGAGTTTCGATAAATTTCAGCTATCGGTGTTGATTTAATATTCCCGGTTTTAATCGGTAATAGCCCACTTGGGTATACATCTCCAATATGAGAAATAAATACAACTCCATTTCCATCATTTACTCCTTTTGGAGCGCGTCCAAATTCATTAATTCCGTCCGTCATCCCTTCCATCAATACATCTCTATATTGAATAATTTGATCTATCTTTTTAATTCCCTTCATTTTTTCTTGAAGAACAACGCGTCTATAGTGCTGAGCAGCTGTGGTTTTTATATCAAAAGAAACAGTTCTGCTTAGCTGGTATAGCCAGCGGAACACTCTTTCATGTTGAATTGGTGAAATCATATCTTTCTCTTTACCACGTCCTGTTGGGACTAAGAAAAATACACTCCACAACACACAACCTAATTCCTCTACTAAATTTGCCATATCTTTAAGTACACTCAAATTATAATTAGAAACAACTGTATTAATTTGAATAGGGATTTTTAATTCATTTAAATGATGAATTGCATCCATTGTTAATTTAAATGACCCCTCTGTTCCTCTAAAATGATCATGTACTTCAGCTGTTGGTCCATCTATACTAAATGCCCATCTAGCAATCCCAACATCTTTTGCTTTTTTAATCGCTTCTTTAGTAACCTTTGGAGTAGCACTGGGTGTCATGGAAACCCGAATACCTTTCTTCACCGCGTATTCAGCAATATCATATATATCCGAACGCATTAATGGATCCCCACCAGTAAAAACCAGCATCGGATTATCCATTTCATATATATCATCAATTAGTTTTTTTCCTTCTTCTAATGTTAACTCAAAAGGATCACGATAATGCTGAGCTTCAGCACGACAATGTAGACATTTTAATTCACATGCTCTTGTTAACTCCCATATTACAAT
>NZ_JBNLYC010000297.1:0-3565 GCF_050172015.1 Bacillus sp. GMa5/1
AAAAACTTGCAAAAATAAAAAGAGAGATGTATATTAATTGATGTATCAATAATTGATACATCAATTAATATTTTAACAAGAAAGAAAAGGAACATTTTATGAAGGAAATGTTCGTAAATATCAGTGGAGAAGAACGAAAAATACTTATTCATGTTCTATTACAGATGCAAAAAAATGTAGAGAATATTAAAGAATAGAGAGTGTAGGGGGCAGAATAGTGTGGAAATAATCGCAGCTATTTTAGTCGGGATCGTAGCATTAGAACATTTGTTTATCATGATCCTTGAAATGTTTTTTATTGATTCAAAAGTAGCGAAATGTGCTTTCAAATTACCGAAGCATTTAGAAGGAGATCGAAACGTAGCCATTATGTTTGCAAACCAAGGTTTATATAATGGATTTTTAGCGGCTGGTCTCATTTGGGGACTTGTACTTGGGCTCAATCCAATTGGTTATATGGTCCAATTATTTTTCGTGATTTGTGTGGTGATAGCAGCTATTTTCGGAGGTTTCACATCTAATAAATCGATTATTGTGAAACAAGGATTTCCAGCTGTTTTAGCACTGGTTGCCCTTTTATGTATGATATAGAATCAAAGTTTCTCAATAAAAGAACTCATTTTTGAAAAGAATACGCTATTCTTTCTTTAGAATTATAGGAAAGGATGGCGTTTTTGTATGTCTATTTCTATACGTAGTGAATTATAACTATTCCCTCAAGGGACTCAACTGCTTTTCAGCTTTTGGATATACTTTCATCCATCTTTGTTTCCTCCTCTTGTTGGATAGTGTAATAATTGATAAAAATTTTGATGAAATTGGATTATAACGATTGATCAAAAAAGTTAGTGATTAAAAATATTATTCTTTAGTACATACATTTTTAAGATGTTAAATATATTTCATAATAGTCTCTGTAAGATAGGGATAAGTAGAATAGTACTTTTTATAACTTTGAATGTCATTCATAATAGCACCAGTAAGAAGAAAACAAGCTTTACGGTACTACTAGTTATCAAAGATGTTACAGTAGTTTATTTAGAATCAGTGTGATTGAAAGGTTGTACTATATGGCCTAATAATTTCGAAAAAATGTCGGTGTGGCATAAAACAATTATGGAGGTTAAAGATATGAGTACTTCAAATTTGAATGAAATAAGTAAACAAATTTTAAAAGAGGAGGAAACACTTCAATTTTCCTCTTTTACAAATGAAGATGCCTTGCAACTAGGTTTATTTATCGTTGAGACAGCAAAGCAAGAGGGGAAATTGATTGCTGTTGATATAACGAAAAATGGTGTGCAATTATTTCATTTCAAGATGACAGGGACAAATGAGGAAAATACGAAATGGATTGAGCGTAAAAAACGAGTCGTTTCCCTGCATGATCGTAGCTCGTATTATATGCAGATACAAAGTGAAATAACTGGGGTCTCCTATAATGAAAAATATCTTTTAGATACTTCAGAATACGCTGCGTTTGGTGGATGTTTTCCTATCAGAATAAAAAACGTAGGGGTTATTGGAATGATAACAGTTTCAGGATTACCACCAGAAGAAGATCACGAATTGGTAATAAGGGCAGTTAAAAATCATTTGAAGCAATAGTAAAAATAAATGTGATGGTTAAGTAAAAGCCAAGAATGAACATATTATTGTTCGTTTTTGGCTTTTTATTATTTTTTCTTATAGTCGGCTAAGAGGGTTCTTTTACAGGTAGTACTTAATTTTGCAATGTTCTTTAAATTGCATCGTTTTGTTCGAGTGAGCGAAATTGCTGTAATTGAAGATGCTCTAAATTAATGTGAAATTTGGTGATTAAAGTAGCTACATTTCATATTTGTGTAAATATGAAACAAGCAGGATACATGAATAGAGAATGGGTAAAATAGTACCGAATGATGATTAGATTTTATGAATGATGTTATAAGGCTTTTTTTAGGAAAACTGAAGGAAGCAGTGTGTTTAGATTTAGAATGACTGGCAATGGGTGCTAGGAAGTTCAATGATTCAAAAATGAACTCATTTAAACGCATACTATCTTCGAGATGAATCATTTTGAAGAATATTAAAACTTAGGAGGAACGGAATTATGACAAAAGATTTCTATACTGCACTGAAAGAAAGACGTACTTACTATGGGATTAATAAAGAGGTACAAGTATCGGATGAAAAAATTAAAGAAATCGTGGAGTTTGCTGTGAAATATACTCCATCCGCTTTCAATTCTCAAACTGCACGATTAGTTGTATTATTTGGTGAAGCTCATGATAAATTATGGGATATTACCACTGAAACATTAAGAAAAGTAGTTGGAGATGGAGACTTTTCAGGAACGCAACAAAAAATGGATTCTTTTAAAGCTGGTTATGGAACAGTATTATTCTTTGAAGATGAGGCTATCGTTAAATCGCTTCAAGAAAAGTTTGCTGCATATGCTGAAAACTTCCCAATTTGGTCACACCAAGCATCAGGTATGCACCAATTAGTCGTGTGGACAGGTTTAGAAGCAGAGGGATTAGGGGCATCATTACAACATTATAATCCATTAATTGACGATGAGGTAAAACAAGAATGGAATGTCCCTGCTAATTGGAAACTAATTGCACAAATGCCATTTGGTAATCCAACAGCTGCACCAGGTGAAAAAGAATTCCAACCACTTGAAGAGCGTGTGAAATTTCATAAGTAATATTCGAATGTAATAAAATAGAAATTTAATCAGTGGTGGTCTTACTGTCCGCAAATAGCAGGGGAAGCTAACTGTATTGTAAAAATAAAACTGTTTATTAATAAAAAAGCTTATTCGTTTTTTTTATTAATCGAGTATGTATGAATAAAAGATTTTAAAACACTATTTTAATCTGTAAGGGAACAAGGTGATCGTTTTGATCACCTTGCTTTATTTCTTACATTTTATTTATTAAAAAACGCTAGCTTTTCATAAATGCTTGAAAAATTAGCGTTTTAATAATAGGTATCTGTAATTTGATTACTTAAAACTATATACGAAAAAGCTTTTATGTTATTCCTCAAGTTCTATCCATTCCTGTGACCATTCTTCTATTCCGCGAATAATAGCTTCTAAAGCAAATCCTTTTTGAGTTAAAGAATATTCTATACGAACTGGTGTCTCAGGAAAGACTTTACGTTCGACAATTCCTTCTAGTTCTAATTCTTTCAATCTTTCTGAAAGTAATCTTCCGCTAACAGGAAGAGAAGATTCAAGTGTACAAAAGCGCTGAGATCCAGAAAAAAGTTGGTAAATAATTAGTGCTGTCCATCGTTGACTAAAAAATTTCATTCCTTTTTCAAAGCGAGGGCATAATGTAGAATCATTCATTTTCCTTCACCTCCTAAAATAAATTATATAACATCTTACTATTAGTAACAAATGTTTTTATAATTAATTACTTGACGTAAATTGATTACGAATGTATACTAACTTACATAAAGTAACTAAGTTGTTTTATGTAACTAAAACTCTTTTCTTTAAATGGCCAAAGTTGTAATGATACATATTGCATATAAGCTGAGAGAAAAAAGAATAGCATCTGTAAAAACA
>NZ_JBNLYC010000298.1:0-3557 GCF_050172015.1 Bacillus sp. GMa5/1
AATGAATAAGAAATGATTCTTAATAATAAACCACTAGTTAAAATGATCCGAAATCCTAAATATTAATATTACTTGATGTATTGCCCTTTTTTGAATATTAGCAAAATAGTGCGAAGTTTAACATATAATAAGGAAGAAATCCATTTTTAATTAACTTATTAAACGAAAAAATCCCTTATAGAAAAATCTATTTCTATAAGGGATAATCATGTTTTTATTAGAAAGACTGATTTTGAGCAGGTTTAATAAATTGTTCTGGGTTTTCAACAAGCCCACATACAGCGCATTGGACACGGTATGTAGGTCCTTGATAGGCCATATGAAAAGCATTCATCGTTTCATTTGTGTATTCTTCTTCTACTTGACCAGTTTGTGGATTTAATTTGACTGGTTTTACTTGTTGCTCAAGAATATTAAAGCGGGTACGGTTTGTTTTACAACTTGGACATAGCATTGGTTCCATATGTATACACCTCCATTTGTATCATTTCTTAAAATCTTTAATTTTATGCAAGCAAAAAACTTTCTCAATATAAATAGGTGTTTAATGTATTTAAAATTCAGAAAAAATAAAATATAATAAAAGTACGAACTGGTTATGTCCAAACCAAATCTCCTGTTTTATGCCAATAAGCTGGGGGCCGAGAAATCGGCCTCATTTTTTTTGCTCATTACTACAAGGAACAAGGTTTTTATGAGACTTTTGTCGAAATTTTAGGAATAGATACAAAGGGGGATGTAAAATGAATTTGAAAATGAAGTACATCATTTTATATGTAGAAAAGTTTGAGGCATGTTTAAGGTTCTATAAAGATATTTTACAGTTACCTATAAAAGCAGAGCACGGAACATATATTGAATTTAATACTGGAACTACCATTTTAGCGATGAATACGCGGCAAGATGTGAAAGAATTAACAGGACTACCGCTTACAGAAGGTGAATTACAGTCTTCTCATTTCGAATTAGGATTCGTTGTTGAGAATGTACAAGAAACGATTGAGCAATTTAGAGAACAAGGAATCAAGATTTTAGTTGAACCTATTGTAAAACCGTGGGGACAAACAATTGCCTACATTGCTGATCCAGATGGAAATTATATTGAAATTTGCAGTTCATTAGAATAGAGGGAGAAAGAGAGATGGGATTTCCGAAACTAGAAACAGAACGTTTACGACTAAGAGAACTTACACTATTAGATGCAGAAACGCTGTTCCAATATTTCTCGAAAGAATCAGTTATACGTTATTTCGGAATGGATTCTTTTGAAAATATTGAGCAAGCGAAAACAACGATTCAAACGTTTAAAAATCGTTATGAAGAGGGCAGTGTATTTCGCT
Source organism: Bacillus sp. GMa5/1 (assembly GCF_050172015.1). Lineage (NCBI taxonomy): Bacteria > Bacillati > Bacillota > Bacilli > Caryophanales > Bacillaceae > Bacillus > Bacillus sp. GMa5/1. Next base: position 1,341 of record NZ_JBNLYC010000298.1, read on the forward strand.
GGGGAATCGAGAAAAAAGGGACGGGCCAATTAATCGGAACGTGCGGATTTCATTTAATTAATAATCATCATAAACGAGCTGAAATTGGTTATGAATTAGACGATACATATTGGGGACAAGGGTATGCAACGGAAGCGTTACAGGCAATTTTAACTTACGGGTTTGAAACATTGCAACTTATTAGAGTTGCTGCTGTTGTATATGTAGAAAATAAAGCTTCTCAAAAATTATTAAGTAAAGCAGGATTTCAAGAAGAAGGATTACTCCGAAAACATATGATTCAAAATGGAGTTGCTCATGATACCATTTTATATTCTTTATTAAAAGAAGAGTGGAAGAAGTAATGAGTACAAACGAACTTATAACGATTATGAAGAAGCATAGGGAAAATAGATTCATTTTAGGTATAGATGGTTTAAGTCGATCTGGAAAAACAACATTTGTAGCCAATTTAAAAGAAAATATGAAACAAGAAGGCATTCCGTTTCATATTTTCCATATTGATGATCATATAGTGGAGCGTAATAAACGATATCATACTGGATATGAAGAATGGTACGAGTATTATTATTTACAATGGGACATTGAATGGCTAAGGCAGAAATTTTTTCAAAAGCTACAACACGAAACAAAATTGAAATTACCTTTTTTTCATGAAGAAACAGATATATGTGAAATGGAAAAAGTACAGATTCCTATTGTAGGCGTAATTGTTATTGAAGGAGTTTTTCTGCAGCGAAAAGAATGGAGAGATTTCTTTCATTATATGGTCTATTTGGACTGTCCAAGAGAGACAAGGTTTCTACGTGAGAGTGAGGAGACACAGAAGAACCTTTCAAAGTTTGAAAATAGGTATTGGAAAGCAGAGGATTATTACTTAGAAACGGAATTGCCGAGGGATAGGGCGGATTTAGTCATCCAATGATTTGAAAATAGAAGGTGAATAGAATGAATATTTTATGGGATTTTGATGGGACGTTATTTGATACGTATCCTGCATATACAATAATGCTTTCTGAAATATTAGGTGACTCAGTAGAAAAACAAGAAATATACAAAAACTTAAAAATATCATACTCTCATGCAATTCAGTATTATAATATTTCATGCGAGCAGGAAGAAAAGATTAAAGTTTTGAAGGGAAAATTCACGCCAAAAGATATGAAACCTTTTGCAGGTGTCGAAGAGGTTTTGAAATTTGCAGATAAAAATGTGATTATGACCCATAAACATAGGGCAGGAGTTATGGACATTTTAAAATATTACGGCTGGGAAAAATACTTTGTAGATATGGTTACAATTGACGATGGCTTTCCCCGAAAGCCCAACTCTTTAGCTTATAATCATTTACATAAAAAGCATAATATTGATTTAGCTATTGGAGATAGAGAATTAGATTTATTACCTGCAAAAGAATTAGGTATTTCAACATGTATGTTTCAAGGTAATTGTGATGTAGCGGATTATTCTTTATCACATTACTCGGAGTTTTTTAAGGTAGTGAGTGATAGAGAGTTTTCTTTATAAAAGAAGTTATTAATAAAGACTGAATCTTTTATTTTAAAGGTACAGTCTTTATTTTTTAGAACTCTTTCATTTTATTCCGCATTAACGGGCAGCCTGATTGCTTCAACTAATAATCAGTGGAGGGTGAACAAAACCTCCACTGATTAAAGTTTCACTTTATTTTCTGTATATAATAATTACTAGAGATTAAAGGATAATCGTCCATCTTTATTAAGGAAGTGGCCAGTTTATTTTAACTAAATTATGGTTATTCATGTTAATATGAACTCATAGCTATATAGAAGGGGTGGGGTTAGTATGAAAACTGAAATAGTTCCTAAAAAGAAGTACAGTATAATAAGCTATGCATCTTTACTCATCGGCATTTTGTGTTTTCTATTCGTTTTTATAACGCCAACAAGGATAGCCAATGCAGGTAATATAGTTGGGGATTATATTACAATTGCCCTGACAGGTGTAGGTATCATGCTTTCAATAATCACAATGACGAAAAGAACAGAGAAGAAGGGAATTGCTATTCTTTCATTAATACTGTCCTCATCATTTTTTATATTTTGGATCATAGCAATTATCCTATTGTTTACTGGTCAAATTAGTTTTGCGCCGTAATGTGTAATAAAAAGAGTCCTTCTCGTATGATATCGGGTTCAGTTACGGGAGAGAAAATATAAAATAACACACAAATTAGGG
>NZ_JBNLYC010000299.1:0-3403 GCF_050172015.1 Bacillus sp. GMa5/1
TAAATTAAAAGAGGTGCACAATTTGAAAATTTTTAAGGGAATTATAGTTTCTTCAATTGCGTTAACAGCATTTAATGGGGTGGGTGGACTACTTCCAAGTGATAAATCAGAAGTTGCCTATGCAGCTAGTTACAATTATTCAAATAAGCAATTGAATTCTACTGTACATAAGCAAGTTACGAAACAATTAATTTTGAAATTTAAAAATGAGGCAAATTTGCCATATCAGGATGGAATAGAAAAATTCATTAAAGAAGAAAAACAAGATCCTGAATTAATTGGAATTTTAAACGAATACCCAAATGTAACTATAAATCGACTTTTTAGTTCTTTAAATCCTAAAGAGATTAAAAATTTAGGTAGAGAAATAAACGACTCCGAACATATTTCTTCCAATTTGCTAAACTATTATATTGTAGAAAATCAAGGTGATATTGATGTACAAGCCTTACTAGCAAAGTTTGAGAAATCATCTCTTATTGAAACGGCGTATTTACAGGAAGAAGAAACGCCACCGGAAGAGCGTTTACCAAATTTATCTGTTAATCCATATGATGAGCCTAGACTTACAAGACAAGGTTACCTTGAACCAGCACCATTAGGAATTAATGCGCCTTATGCTTGGAGTATAAATGGTGGGGACGGAAAAGGAACTACTTTCGTAGATATGGAGTATGGTTGGTTATTAAATCATGAAGATTTAGTGAATCAAAAGATTGAATTGATGTCCGGACAGAATAAGAGTGAACACCATGATCATGGTACCTCAGTATTGGGAATTGTTTCTGCAGAGGATAATAACATAGGTGGAATTGGGATTGCACCAAAGGCTAAGGTAAAGGTTGTATCCCAGATTAGGGATAACGGAAATTATAATACAGCTGATGCTATTTTAAGTGCCGTTAACAATATGCAAGCTGGAGATATTCTTTTACTAGAGGCACAAGCAACTTACGATGGATATGGAGATAAGAACTATTTTCCTGTGGAAGTAAAACCAGACATATTTGATGCAATTCGTATGGGAACAAATAAGGGAATTATTATTATTGAAGCAGGTGCAAACGGTGGAAATGACTTGGATCAATTTAGAGACCGTAATGGTAAACAAGTTTTAAATCGTAATAGTCCTGATTTTAAAGATTCAGGGGCAATTATGGTTGGGGCAGCTTCTGCAAGGGTTCCTCATAAGCGTTCATATTTCTCTAATTACGGTAGTAGAGTGGATGTGTATGGATGGGGGAATGCAGTAGATACTACAGATGCTAAACCAAGTGAATTTATAACAAATCTATATACATCTAGTTTTGCTGGAACATCTAGTGCATCGCCTATTATTGCTGGTGCTGCTGCATCAATTCAAGGAATTGCAAAAAATAATCTGGGGAGAGTATATACACCAAGACAGCTGAGGGATATTTTAAGTGATTCTAGTACTGGAACGAAATCTAATGATCCAACTTCTGATAAAATTGGTGTTTTACCCGACTTAAAAGCCATTTTATCTAAACTTGGTTTTTCACCAAACTTAAGCAATGATTCTTCCATTGTATTTCCTGAAGAACAAGAAATAAATAAAGGAAATCAAGGTTCTACTATTACGTTCCCGAAAGAGGATTCCGATAATAGTGAAGGGAACTCTAATTTCATTTTCCCAGAATAATAAAAATACCTCTTATTTAGAATGAGGTAAAATAGTTTACTCAATAAGAACAAAGGATATGGATTCAATAGAAATATGAATTCATATCCTTTTAATTTTATGCTGTTTTTACTACCTTACAAAAACGTAATGTTAGCGTAATGGAAATGAATTTTGGCAGCAAATAGATTAGGATATAATTTTTGTGAGAAAAGATATGAGGTGAGTAATATGAAACGAATAGTGCTTATGTGTAGTGTTTTTGTTTTCTTTACAGTAATATTAACAGGTTGTAACCTAAACCGTCTTGGTACAGATACATATTATGTGCAAATTACCAAAGATGGTGAAAAATTAAAAGAGAAAAATGTAAATGGGGATACGACTTACCAATATAAATTACCTGGATTTGATAAGGATGGTAAAGAGAAAGAAATGGAGTTTACAGCGTTAAAAAACCTTCGTAAAGAAGCATTTTTACGTATATATTACTCTGAGAAAAAAGGTGTGAAATCTTGGGAAGAGGTTAAGAAAGACGAACTCCCTACAAAAGTAAAAGAAAAGTTAAAGGTGGATTAATATATATAAGTCTTTGTTAGAGCAATATATCCTCAAATTATTAGAATGTATATTAAAATAGGCTAAAGTTCTTCAGAGTTATAAAAGTAAGAGGCTGACAGTTATTGTCAGTCTTTTGCTTTTGCAAGAAGAAAATATAAAAGACATTTAACAGGCGAAGTGTTGGATTATAAACGATTATTTAAGATTCAAAGCTACAACATACCTATTCCTGAACTATAATAATTTTAGGCCAGAAATAAGCTTCTAGTTTTGTTTAAGTATTTGTATTAGTTTAAAGGCTTGATGATTGGTTATGATATAATAAAATTCAAGTATACTAAGGGGGATTAATGAGATGATTTTTCAAAGCATGATAACAGCTATTATAGAAAAATTACAAGAGACGGTGAATCCCTATTGGATAATTGTGTTTGGATCAATGGCTGAGAACAGAGAACGAGAAGATAGTGATATTGATATAGCTTATTTAAGTGACACAACTTTAGGGAACTATGAACGTTTTTTATTAGCACAGGAGTTAGCTAACATTGTTCATAGAGATGTTGATTTAGTTGATTTATCCGAAGCTTCTACAGTTTTTCAAGCTCAGATTATACATACAGGAAAGACAATATTTTGTTCGGATGAAAAACGTAAGGTTATTTTTGAAATGAAAACCTTAAAAATGTATTCAAAGTTGAATGAAGAACGACAGATAGTATTTGATGATATAAAGAAAAGAGGTTCTATATATGAAGAATGAGGTTATTTTAAATAAAATTTCTACAATAGAGCGTTGTATAAAAAGAATCCAAGATGTATATGGAAATGACCCTGAAAATTTAGAGGGCTTTACAAAACAAGATTCAATAATATTGAACATACAAAGAGCTTGTGAAGCGAGTATTGATTTAGCAATGCATATTGTTGCAGGGAAAAAATTAGGACTACCCCAATCTAGCCGATAGGCCTTTGATTTATTAGTTACAGCAGGACTACTTAGCGCAGAGCTGGCAAATAAGTTAAAGGCGATGGTTGGATTTCGTAATATTGCTGTACATGATTATCAAAGTGTAAATTTAGATATTGTTCGGAAAATTATTGAAAAACATTTAACTGATTTTAAACTATTTACAAAAGAAGTTATGGGGATATTAGAATTTTAGGTAAAAGAATAGAATAATTAAGTTAAGATAAATT
>NZ_JBNLYC010000300.1:0-3369 GCF_050172015.1 Bacillus sp. GMa5/1
GAAATAGAAAAAAAAGCAACTACATTGATAAAGAGATTTATTAAAAAAGACACAGATCCTATAGGACTTAGAAAGCTTGGTAGAACTCACGTAAGAAAATGGAACAGTCAAGAATGGGAAGAATCCTATAAAGATTTACGTTTTCGTGTAACAGCTGATGTAAAAGTAACCCAATCTGGTGTCACAGAATAAATCAAATAAGATATGGGAAATTTTAATAAAAAATATAGTCTCGCAGGAGATTAGGGAGAAGAGAAACGATTAACAAAGAATTTCATAAACATTAAGATGCTTTGTTAATCGTTTTTATACCTGTAGCTTTATCACTTATAGTAATCATAATTATAATAAAAGAACAACGAAACAAATTCCCGATACCACATAATTATAAGAGGACAATAAAGCATCAAGATATAATGTATGCTTTGTCTGGAAAAAAGAATTAAGTACTTCAAGGTTAAACACTTAACTTTAAAATAGTAAATTCGTTGCTTGTAGCACTTCAACTAGACTGTGTCCCCGAAAGTTAGAAAGGTCGGTTTGTTAAGTAGCCTCTAGGGAATGAGCCTAGTACAATACCGGATTCATTCCCTTTTATTTTTCCTTGATTCTTTCATGATTATAGTACTTGATATACTTTGCTAATTCTTGTTTGAATTCTGTTGTACTTTCAAATTCTCTCGATACAGAAATAGACATACAAAAACGCCATTCTTTCTTATAAATCTACAGAAAGAATGGCGTATTCTTCGAACGTGAGTTCCTTTGTTGGAAAGCTTTAGTTCTATATGACAGATAAAAGGGAAAGCAACGCTAAAATAGCGAGAAGTCCTTGTTTCATGATAATTGATTTATTGGATGTGAGACCTCCGAAAATAGCTGCTACCCCACACAAATGATGAAAAATAATTGAATCATATAACCAATGGGATTGTTTCCAAGTATAAGTCCCCAAATGAGGCCAGCTGCTAAGAATCCATTATATAAACCGTTTACAAATTAATTGTCTAAGTATTTCTAAGTTTAAAGAGTGCAGTGTCTTCGTTTTTTATTGAATTAACTTTTACATGTTGGTTCAATATTTTCTATTCTCTTGGAACTTAGTTCTCGTTTACTTCTCACAAAAGCAATAAAATCTATTATCTCTTCTGTTGACAGTGCTTCTCCATCTACTAAAAGTGTTGCATCTGGATCGTTTAGGAGTCTTGTAATATCAATTACATCTTTGTTTTGATGTGAATGTTCAATTCGACCTAATATATAATCTACAGATGTATCAAATAAATCGGCTATTTTAGATAAAGATTGTAATGAAGGTAATCTATAACCATTTTCATAACCAGCATAGGTGCTTTTCGCAATCCCAAGTCGATCTGCTGTCTCTTGTAAGGACCATTTTTGATTTTTTCTTAATTTAGATAAACGTTCCAGCATTCGTCTCATACCCCATCTAATTTTATTAAATTAATTATAGCATAGAAAAAGAATCAAGAATAGAAAAAAAGTACGCGTATTGAATACAAAATCTTGATTAATTCAAATTAAGTTCTATAATGATAAATATAAATACGCATTACGCGAACGATATATCGTTGTTTATTTTATGGAGGGGTTGTGTATGAAGAAAATTTTATTACTTGCAACTGGTGGGACAATTGCATCTGTGGAGGGGAATGAGGGGCTTGTTCCAGGATTGTCTGCTGAGGAATTATTGAATTATTTTTCGAAGTCTTCTCGAAACTTAGAAATAGATTGCAAAATCTTAATGAATATTGATAGTACCAATATGCAACCTGAGCACTGGAAAGAAATAGCTAATGCTGTTTTTAATCACTATGATGACTATGACGGGTTTGTGATTACACATGGAACGGATACGTTAGCTTATACATCTTCCGCGTTATCTTATATGCTGCAAGGTTTAAGAAAACCAGTTGTTTTAACAGGTTCACAAGTACCTATTAGTTTTAAAAAGACAGATGCAAAGAAAAATGTAGCTGATGCTCTTAGATTTGCCTGTGAGGATGTTGGCGGTGTGTTTATTGTTTTTGATAGTAGGGTGATTATTGGGACGAGAGCAGTTAAAATGCGAACAAAAAGTTATGATGCATTTGAAAGTGTGAATTATCCATATGTTGCTGAGGTAAATGAAGATGAAGTGAAATATCATTGGAAGCCAACGTCCCCCCATAATGAACTTTCAATAAATACTAATTTATGTACGGATGTTTTTCTTATGAAATTGTATCCAGGTACAAAGCCAGAGATATTTGATTGCTTAAAAGATTTGTATAAAGGAATTATTATTGAAAGTTTTGGAAACGGTGGATTACCTTTTGAAGGAAGGAACTTGCTTTCGAAAATTCAAGAGTTGACTGAAATGGGGATTGCTGTAGTGATTACTACTCAATGCCTGGAAGAAGGAGAAGACATACTTCTCTATGAAGTAGGACGGAAAGTGGCACAACATCAAGTAATATTGTCTGGAGATATGAATACGGAAGCCATCATAGCAAAATTGATGTGGGCGCTTGGGAAAACTAATAAATTAGAAGAGATTAAAAAAATTATTGAAGAGCCTTTAGTCTACGATTTAACAATAAAATCTGATAAGGATTGGTAATGACTTCATATGATTTATTTAGGTTTTACATTTAATATGGGGGAGAAATTAAAATGGCAATGACAAACAAGAACGTGCGAGTGGAGAATGATTTTTTGGGAGGAAAGGAATTACCTATTGAGGCATATTACGGAATTCAGACTTTACGCGCTGTTGAAAATTTCCCGATTACAGGGTATAAAATTCATGAAAGTTTAATTAGAGCGTTCGCAATTGTAAAAAAAGCAGCAGCGCTTGCTAATACAGATGTAGGAAGATTGGAATTGAACAAGGGTGGCGCGATCGCAGAAGCTGCTCAAGAAATTCTTGATGGAAAATGGCACGATCATTTCATCGTCGATCCAATTCAGGGTGGAGCAGGTACTTCAATGAACATGAATGCAAATGAAGTCATTGCCAATCGTGCTCTTGAATTATTAGGAATGGAAAAGGGAGACTATCATTATATTAGTCCAAATAGCCATGTAAATATGGCCCAATCAACAAATGATGCATTCCCAACGGCGATTCATATCGCGACGTTAAATGCATTAGAAGGCTTATTACAAACGATGGGTTATATGCATGATGTATTTGAATTAAAAGCAGAACAGTTTGACCATGTTATTAAAATGGGACGTACACATTTACAAGACGCTGTGCCAATTCGTCTTGGACAAGAATTTAAAGCGTACTCACGTGTACTTGAACGTGATATGAAACGCATTCAGCAATCACGTCAACACTTATATGAAGTGAACATGGGA
>NZ_JBNLYC010000301.1:0-3364 GCF_050172015.1 Bacillus sp. GMa5/1
TTATAAGTAAAGAACGATTAATTCAAGGATTGACCTCTTATTATTCCTTAGAAAATTTCAACGCTAAATTTACTGTATGGATCTGTTGTATGGATGATTTAACTTATCAAATATTAGAGAAATTAAAATTAAAGCACGCCATACTAATTCCGGTAAAAGAAATTGAAAATCATGAACTCCTCAGTATAAAAAATGATAGAAGTTTACAAGAGTATTGTTGGACATTAAAAGCGCCCCTATGTCTACATGTCCTTAGTCTTTATCCGGAAGTTGATCACATTATATATTGTGATGCTGATATGTATTTCTTTACAGCACCTAATATCATTCTTGATGAATGGTGGAAGTACTCTGTATTCCTTTGCCCTCAAAGAAGCTCTACTGAAATTGAAAGCATACACGGTATATACCAAGCTGGTTTAGTAGGCTTCAAAAATGATCAAAATAGTAAAGAAATTTTAACATGGTGGAAAGATAAATGCCTAGAATATTGCAATAATCAATATGATGTTGAAATGAATAGATGGGGTGACCAAAAATATTTAAATCACATTCCTAACATCTTTTCTAATATAAAAATCATGACTCATAAAGGTATTGATGCAGCACCTTGGAATGTCATTTTAAATAGCAGTTCTATATCCAAAACAGATAATAAAGTTTTTATTGATCAAGATGAATTAATAGCTTTTCATTTTGGAAGTATGCAAATTATTAATCCAAATGAGTTCGATTTATGGAAACAAGAAACTTTAGAATTACCTCCAGCAGTTTTAGATTATATATACATTCCTTATATTGAACAATTGAACAAGACATGTCATACCCTTCATAATACTTTTCAAAAATCTCCCTCCTCTTTATTTGCTGACCAAATTGATACAACAACAATAAAAAATTATTTTAAATACCCCTCCCCTCATCACAATTAAGACTGATACTTTCCTTATTTAAAAATAAATCTATTTATTTCAGCAACTAAAAATACATCTTAATAAAGGATAGATTATCCCTATGATTGCTTCATTTAAAAATAAAACTTTCCTTATTACTGGTGGATACGGTTTTATTGGTTCTCACTTGGCACGAAGACTTTTAAATTTACAAGCAAAAATTGTTCTTTTCATAAGAACACCATCAAACTCTTGGAGACTAAAGGATATTCTAAAATATATTGAAACCTATGAAATAGATATACGAGATAAAAAACAAGTACAAGATGCAATAAAGAAAATTAATCCCGATTATATCTTTCACCTGGCAGCCTATGGTGTAAATTCTGCCCATACAGATTACATCCATGCTATAGAAACAAATGTTATAGGGACTTGTAACATTATTCAAGCAGCAAAATTGGTGAATTGTAAAAAAATCATCAATTTTGGGAGTAGTTCTGAATACGGTAACAAGATGGAACCTATTCATGAAAATATGTTACTAACTCCTGTGGACATCTATGGAAGTACCAAAGCTGCTGCTACTATACTGGCCCATCAAATTGCTAGCGAAAACAATATTAATCTTATAACATTAAGACCTTTTGGCATATTCGGAGAAGGCGAAGAGCCGCATAAAATTTTTAGCTATATAATCTTGCGAGTATTACAAAACAAAGATGTAAATTTAACTTTATGTAATCAATTAAGAGATTATTGTTATATAGAAAATGTAATAGATGCCTGTATCCTAGCAGTAGAAAATACTACTGTACAAAATGAAATCTTTAATATTGGGAGCGGCACTATTCACCCCTTGAAACATTATGTAGAATTATTATTCAAACATTTGAAAACCAATTCCAGACCAAATTACGGTGCAATTTCCTCTAGAACAAATGAAAGATGGGTTCCTGAAGCGGATGTGCAAAAAATAAAAAACTCCCTTTCCTGGGAACCTAGAATTAATATTGAAGAAGGAATTATAAAAACTGTTAATTGGTATAAAAATAATAAACATTTATACCTAACTCCCTAAAAATAGGGTACTAAAGGAGGTGGACTAATTGTTAAACCAAAACTTTAATAATGCTTTTTACGGAAAAAGAATTTTAATTACTGGACATACTGGTTTTAAAGGTTCTTGGTTATCCCTATGGTTGAATGAATTAGGTGCTGCTGTAATCGGATATTCATTAGATCCTAAAAATAAAAATGATAACTTTAACATTACTAACCTTCAAAATAATATAATTGATATTCGTGGAGACATTAGAGATTTTAATAAATTAAATAAGGTTTTTACAGATTATAAACCTGAAATTGTATTCCATTTAGCTGCCCAACCTCTAGTTAAGTATTCATATGAATATCCTAGAGAAACATACGAGGTAAACGTTGTAGGAACTATGAATGTACTAGAGGCAATTCGATTACATGAATCAGCTAACATAGGAATTATGGTGACAAGTGACAAGTGCTATGAAAATAAAGAATGGCCTTGGGGTTATCGTGAAATTGACCCTATGGGCGGCCATGACATATATAGCTCAAGCAAAGGATGCTGCGAACTTTTAATTTCTTCCTATCGTAATTCTTACTTTTCAGAAGAAAAATTTTCTCAACACAAGAAAATAATTGCAAGTGTTCGAGCTGGTAATGTAATTGGTGGTGGTGATTGGTCAATAGATAGAATTATTCCCGATTGTATACGAGCATTAGAATCAAACAAAAAGATTATTATTAGAAATCCTACTGCTATTAGACCCTGGCAACATGTACTAGAACCTTTAAGCGGGTATTTACTCCTTACAGAAAAAATTATAAATAATGGTATCCTTTTTTCAGGAGCATGGAACTTCGGGCCATCCCTAAGCAATATTGTTTCAGTAGAAAAATTAGTGACCAGTTTACTAGATATTTGGGGCTGCGGGGATTGGACAGCAGAAAATATAGGTCCAATAAATTTTCATGAAGCAAATTTACTAAACCTTGACATTAGCAAAGCAAAATTCAATCTTAATTGGCAGCCAAAATGGTCCCTACAACAGACTTTAGAAAATACAATAGAATGGTATAAACATTATAATTCTTACACCAGTTCTGAGATGAGAAATCTATGTATTAGCCAAATCAAACAATATTGCATGCTTTGAACTACTCCCACTTACCCATACTTGCTGTGAGTTCCTGATGGAGGGAGTCTTCTTGGTTAAAATAATAAAAGATACATTAATTTTTATAGTCTAAATTATAAACCTACTATACCTAAAATTATGTGATTGTCCATTAACAAAAATTTTATTTCTTCGGTTATTTCAAATCAACTATTGACATTATATTGAAGAATAAAGGAATCACGTATTTTTCTAGTGATTCCCTTGTTCTGAGAAAATAATGTCTTGCTTTAACGACAATACAGTATATGT
>NZ_JBNLYC010000302.1:0-3337 GCF_050172015.1 Bacillus sp. GMa5/1
GGCATGGAGTTAAGGTAAGGTAGTAAAAAACATCAAGAATGAATGGGATTCATTTGGTACGATATGGATATGTTTAATAAGAGGGGGAATTTGATGTATCAAGTAAAGGGGTATTTTTCATCGCTCAAAGGAAGTCATTATGAAATTGGTAAGCAACAAGGTGAATTTGTGAAACAACATTCTTATCTTATTCCGCAATTTATAGAGCAAGAAAACTTAATATCGCATAACCATTGGACAGAATCTAGAAATATATTAAATCAATATTGTTCTGGAATTAATGAAGAAATTGAAGGTTTTTGTGAAGTGTTAAAAATTCCTTCAAAAAATATGATGTATTACTATCAAACACTATTGAAAGCAGGTTGTAGTCATTGTGCAGTATTACCTAAAAAGACAGATTCAACTCACACTTATGTATTAAGAAATTATGATTTATCACCAGTAATAGATGATATGCGTTTTTGCTCGACGCATGTTGAAGGTGCGTATGCACATAGTGGCTTTTCTACTCAATATTTTGGTCGAACAGAAGGGGGTAACGAACATGGATTATCTGTTACATTTTCAGCATGTGGTCAACCAGTAGGAAACATTGCAGGTTTAAGAAAGCCAATGGTAAATGGTTTACAGTGTTTTGCGGTAATTCGATTGTTGTTGGAGAAATGTAAAAATGTGCAGGAAGCTAAATCACTAATAGAAGAAATACCAATTGCTAGTAATATTAATTTAATAGTAGCTGATCCTTTAAACGCAGCACATATTGAAATATTTGACGGTCATAAATCCACAACAACGATTGATGGTGACAACCAAGCTTTTATTGTATCAACAAACCATGCAGTTAGTTCATCAATTCAGAAATTAAATAATAGGAAATTAGAACAATCTACAAAGAGATATCATGTTTTACATGAGCATTTAAATGGATATGAACAAGTGAGCATAGAGTCTTTAAAAAAGTTAGTAGAAGAAGAATATCCTGATGGACTGACTGTACATAACTATGAAGAATGGTTTGGAACTTTACATTCTGTATTATTCGATTTACATGATCGTACAATGAAGATTTGTTTCGGATCACCACTTTTAAACGACTGGTACTCATTGAAAGTCGGAGGAAGTATGCCGTTTTCTGAGGTGAACGTGAACTTTAAAAATAAAACTTATACTGACTTTTGGAGGGAAGATAAGAATGAATTGATGCCTAAAAGATAAATGAGATAAGATGATAATGAAGAGAGTGCATTTACACTGGAGGGATTACCAATGCTAAAAGTTATGTTACCATTTGTTCTTATCTTTTTTCTTGTTATTGCGATGTATATTGCTTATCAAAAGAGAAAAAAATCTGGGATAAAAGGATTGAAAAGTGCGTTAACTTCTATTTGCTTCTTTTCACTCGCAATTTTAAATATGTTTGCATATTGGTTTCACTTTGGCGGTGCTTTTACTTGGTTATTTTCAATTGCATTATTGCTAGTTGGTGCATATTTTACTAAATATATTCCAATATCTAAAAAGGTACATTAAAATCTATAAGAGTTTAATATAATGTTTACTTTGTTTTGAAAAGAGATTATTCTACTAGATCGTTGTGAAACGGTTTCATAGGATAATCTCTTTTGTTTAGTTTTGGAAAGAACGTACTGTACTTTTTAGTTGCTCAATAAATTCTCGAGTTGCAGCACACATATATTTATCTTTTCTATAAATTAGCCCTATTTCAATTGTTGGAGTAGGGTTTTCTATTTTAATAGCTTGAATGTTTTTATTTTGTAAAAAGTCTATATATGGTTTGGGTAACACTGTAATTCCCATTCCTTTGGAAACCATTTGGATTAAAGATTCCATCGTGCTAATTTCTAAAATTGGTCTTGGTTTAAAGTTGAATTTTTGACAATGAGATGTAATTAGTTCGGTTAAAAAGAAATTTTTAGGTAAAAGAATTAAAGGGTAGTTTTGTAATTCAGCAATAGATACATGATTACGTTCAGCTAATCGATGACCAGTTGGCACGACTAATGTAAGATCGCTTTTGTATAGAGGGATAGAGATAATCTCTTTATCTTGCACCGGGAGAAATGTAATTCCAATATCTAGTTCGTTTCGTAATAATTTTTCACGAATATCTCCTGTGCGAAGCCCTAATACAGAAAGCTCTATATTGGGATATAAATTATTGAAATTTAAAATAGTTAGTGGTAGTAAATAATTTAGGACGGTTAACAAAGCCCCTATTGTTAAGGAACCTTGCTGTAATCCGTTTAGGTCTTGAATAGCTGAACGAGCTTGTTCGACTTCATGAAAAATGGTTTTACTATGTGATAATAAAATCTTCCCTGCTTCAGTTAAAGATATTTTTTTACCAATTCGATCGAAAAGTGGCATTCCTACTTCATGCTCTAATGCACGTATTTGTTGACTTAGAGAAGGCTGTGAAATATTTAATTTCTCAGCTGCTTTTGTGAAATGTAATTCTTTTGAAACAGCTAAAAAGTATTCAAGTTGTCGTAATTCGATTGGAATCACCTCAAGTATAATAATAGGTTATACCTATCATTATTATATAAATAATTGAATTGAACAATGATTTTAAAGGTTTTATAATCATCTTTATATAGCAGAGAGGGTTATAAAAATTAATTGAGAGAAAATACATGTAACACCTTTAAAGGAGGAAATAGAATGGCTAATGAATATCAATTATTATCTTTAAATATAGGATTACCAAAAGAGGTTACATACGGTGGAAAGGTAGTTCATACAGGCATAAATAAGAAACAAGTAAAGGAACCGGTATATTTATCTTTTGTAAAATTTAATGGGGATGGACAAGCTGACTTAGTTCATCATGGAGGAGTAGATAAAGCAGTTTGTGTTTATACTGGTGATCACTATCCATACTGGGAAAAAGAATTGAATCAAGATCTTGTATATGGGGCTTTCGGAGAAAATATAACAGTTAGTGGTATGAGCGAAGAGGATGTTTGTATTGGTGATACATTTGAGCTAGGACAGGCAATCGTACAGGTAACACAACCAAGGCAACCTTGTTTTAAATTAGCAAAAAAATATAATATTCCAAAGTTACCACTATATTTTCAAGAAACAGGATATACAGGATTTTATTTTCGTGTATTAAAAGAAGGATGGGTATCATCAGTCGACACCTTAAAAAGACTACAGTCTGATCCAAAAGGTGTTTCAGTAGCATTCGCTAACCGTATTATGCATAAGGAAAAACAAAATATTGAAGGGGTAAAAAGGATATTAGAAGTAAATGCACTTTCAAATAGTTGGAGAAAGTCTTTTGAAAAGCGTATAAGTGGAGAAG
>NZ_JBNLYC010000303.1:0-3294 GCF_050172015.1 Bacillus sp. GMa5/1
TAAAATGTGTGCTATCTATTATCCATATTATGACCTTTTTAAAAGATTTCTTTCTTTTTGCGTTCTTTTATAAAATTATGATGGAATGTAACAAATGGGAGAAAGCGTATTTACTTTGTGATTTATGCATTGTTGTTACTGCTATTTTTACATTAGAGTGGTACCTATTTAATAAACCATCTGCAAATATTTTATTCTTATCAATTGGAGATGTTTTTCTCTCATTTATTTTTCCGATTATAGATTTATTGCTTCTATTACTTGGAGTTACACTGATCTTTCGACCTGCTATTTTCAATGCAAAAAGTAAATTGTTTATTTTTATCCTAGTATTAACTGGATTGGCTATTACGGACTATTTGTATTTTTACTTACAAGGTGATTTGTCAGAGCGTTCAGTTATATTTTTAAGGTGTTTGTATAGAGTTTTCCTATTATTTATCGCTATTGCTGCTACAATCCCAAAGAATACTTCTTCTAAAAGAAATTATTTTATTATTAATCCGACATTTGGAGAGAAACTTCTTGGTATATTCCCTTATCTTGCAGTTGCAGTCTTAATTGGCTTTACTTTGAAAGAGCAAACTTCTTCAGCTACATTAATTACAGGAAATTGTATTGCTTTTGTATTTGTACTGATTCGTCATACAATCGTACGAATGCAAAACAAAGAGTTAACTAAAACATTAAAAGTGTTTAATAATCAATTAGAACAAACAGTATCTCAAAGAACAAGGGATTTAATAAATAAATCTAATGATTTAGTAAAAAATCAAGAGAGATTTAAGTCATTATATGAGTATCATCCGGATCCTATTTTAACGATTGATTCAAACGGTATCGTATTAAATATAAACCAGGCTGGAAGTATGTTATTAGGAAAAGAAAGTGCTGCATTGATAGGCAAAGAGTGCTTCTCTATTTTTTTAGATGAAGATAAATCTGAATTGGAAGCAGCTATAAAGAAAGGGAAACGATGTAGTTCATCTTCACTACAGTTACGTGTGAAAAATAACAATGAGAAAGATATACTCTTTTGGTATGTCACTATAGTTCCTATTATGATAGAAGGACAAACCTTTGGGAGCTATGTAATGGTAAAAGACATAACAAGGATGAAACAACAACAGGAAGAGATAAATTACCTTGCATTCCATGATACGGTGACGGAGATTGGAAATCGTATATTCTTCCAACAAGAATTAGATAGATCTATTAAGCGTGCACAAAAAACACAGGATAAGTTTGGGCTCCTGTATATTGATTTAAATCGCTTTAAGACTATTAATGATACATTGGGTCATTCGATTGGTGACAAGGTTTTAAAAGAAGTTGCCAAACGTTTTAGGACATGTCTGTCACCGACTATTCCTCTAGCAAGAATAGGTGGTGATGAGTTTGCGATCATTGTCCATAACCAAACAGAGCAACAGCTATTGGATTTGTGTAAAACTCTATTTCGTATAACTGAAGAACCATTTGTAGTAAATCAGCATAGTTTTTACTTATCTCTTAGTATAGGAATAGCAGTGTATCCATTTGGAGGAATAAATACTACTACACTTTTACAACACGCTGATATCGCTATGTATAGCGCAAAGGAAAAAGGTAACAATGCTGTTTGTATGTATGACGAGACATTATCTCAAAAAGTAACTCGTCGATTACGATTAGAACAGGATTTACCAAATGCAATTGAAAATAATGAGTTGTTTTTATTGTATCAACCACAAATTGATAGTAAGGCAGGTAAGGTTATTGGTGCAGAGGCTTTAATACGTTGGCAACATCCAGAGCTTGGACTGATTTCTCCTTTTGAGTTTATACCTATCGCAGAAGAAACGGCGCAGATTATTTCAATTGGGAAGTGGACGTTACAGAAAGCGTGTCAACAACTGAAAGAATGGCATTCTGCGGGCTTTTCAAATCTAAAGATGGGGATAAATTTATCAGCTATAGAGTTTGAACAGAAAGATTTTGTTCAAACCATTATATCTACCATAGAAGAGATAGGAGTACCTGCTAATTCGATTGATTTGGAATTAACAGAGCGAATAGCAATGGTAGATGAAAAGGAAACCTTATCGAAGTTAAAAGCATTAAAATCATATGGTGTACATTTATCAATTGACGATTTTGGTACAGGTTATTCTTCATTAGCGTATCTGCCTCTTTATCCAATTGATACTTTGAAAATTCCAAGAGAATTTGTTAATAGGATTGGAACTTCTACTGATGGAGATGAAATTATACAAACCATTATTTCACTTGCTCATACTTTAAACATGAAAGTGATAGCAGAAGGGGTAGAAACGAAGGAACAATTAACAGTGTTACAACGTAATGCATGTTATCTAATTCAGGGCTATTACTACAGTAAACCTGTAAATGAAGATGAATTTATTGGTTTTTTAAGTACAATACAAAATGAATAAGTGAAAAATCAGTATATGTATGAAATAAAGTGAAAAGACGATCTATCCATATGGATTTGAACGTCTTTTCACTTTATTTTCAGTAGTTATGCAGCAAGGTTTCAGCCTTTGAAAGTAAAATAAGTATCTATATTCCTTGTATTTAGGGCTAATGGGATATGAGGTGAAAGTTGCTTCTTGTGAAACCGCATTAGGGACAGCTCGTATATTCTTAAAGCAATTTGAAAAAGCGGAAGAACATTTCAATCGTTCCATTGACCTTTTGCAAAAACATAATGAAGAAAAATTGATTTTAATAGTAAGGCATAATCTAGGACTATTATATGCAACTCAAAATTTATCTAAATTAGCAATTCGTCATTTATCAGAAGTCACAGAGAAGAATATTGCCCATTTTAAAGCAGTGTTCTTACAAGCGCGTGAACACTATAAGCTAAGAAAAACAAATATTGTAAAAGAACTTATTGAAAAAGGATTAGTAGTTTGTATGGAATTAGGAAATGAAGAGTATGTATATCATTTCAATATTTTACGTTCTCTTAATGAAGATGAAGCAATTAAACTCTTAGAAGAAGTGAAAAAAGTATTTCTTACTTCGAAAAGCAAGGTTTATGGGATTTCGTAGAAGAATATGCAGATCTAAAAAAGGAAGAAATTATACAATAATCACATGCTATCATTTTTAATAGCTAATTAACAAAAGGACTCCAATTATGGAGTCCCTTTGTTAATGGGATAATGCTTTAGTTTATCTAATTATAACAATATTTGTAAAAAGTGTAAAGGGGTCCTAGTTTGGAGGGGGAATTATTTAATCTTTTTTATTTAATAAAAGGGATGATATTTAGTTATCTGCGCT
>NZ_JBNLYC010000304.1:0-3290 GCF_050172015.1 Bacillus sp. GMa5/1
AAAATATATACTGTTACAAATTAATATTCCATGTGTTTTTTGAACATACATTACTTATCTTTAATGTATATATTGAATATATAAATATATTGTGTTATGATGTGAATTAGAAACTCGCGTGTTTCAAATACAACATTTTTATCTTTTTGATGACCTCTTATCTTTCCGTAAGAGGTCCTTTTTTTATCCCTCCGTATTGTATAGCCGCTAAAATACTATGAAAAGATACTAGAGACTACTACACTGTGATATCCTCTAGTATTTTTTCTTTATCTATATTATCTATTGTTAGGTAAACGACGAATTAGTACTTTTTGTATAATTTTCACAAAATAACTTTGAATCATTATTTATTTCAATATAAAGTAATGAAAGGACATATTTGACTATCGTCTTTAATTTTTCCGACAGCAAGCAAAGCTAGCATGTTTAATGCATAATCAGACGCCTGTAAATGAGCATTACTATTTAAATTTTTACCAGAGAGTAATTTAGTTAATTAGTAGAAAAAGGAAGGGGCCTATTTGGCTCCTTCCTTTTTCTCATACATACATAACGCTTGTTGACAACTTATGAAATAATAGCATTCATCGCTATTAAAATATAACATTAAAAGCAATTAATTAGATATGTAATTTTGCATATATTGTACTATTTCATGAATAGGAACAAAACTATTTATTCCTTTCTGTATGGAGACAAATAGATTTAGGTTTACTTAGGGTAAGAAGACCTGATCATTGATTGCTGGTTAAACCATATTTCTACGTATTTGAAACAAATTATTTCACTGAATTGTATGTTAAAGAGAGTGAGGGATTTATGAAATGTAGATTATTCCTTGATTTCTTACTCGTGATTTTACTTGGACATCGGAAAAGAAGTTACGTTATATACGATTTCAAAAGCGGATATTATTCAGTGCATCCAAAGATGCACTCCGCTTCCTGTTTCCTATCCTACTAAATTACCATTCCAAGCAAATTTCTTCTCTTTCAAACAATTCATCCATTGAATAAAGATAATTCGGCCATACGTATCGGAGGACATGAAACTTTCTTAATACCATTTGGAATATATTTCAATATACTTCCGATACTATAACAGATCGAAAATTTCTTTATTGGAGGTATATAATGGCATATCCATTTCGTAACTTAGTATTTGAAGGTGGCGGGGTAAAGGGAAGCGCTTATATAGGTGCCATCCGTGCACTAAATGAAGAAGGGATTTTACCAGAAATACAACGATTTGGAGGGACTTCAGCAGGAGCGATTACTGCATTACTTTTAGGTCTTTCCATTCCATTCGCAGATCTTGTGAAAATCCACAAAGACATGAATTTCAAAGCGTTTAAAGATGATGATTTTTCGATTGTACAAGATAACATTCGTTTATTTTTTGATGGTTTTGGTATCTATAAAGGGGATTTCTTCACTGAGTGGGTAGGAAAGATCGTTGAAAAGTGGACAGGGAGTAAGGACACAACTTTTCAGCAGTTGTATGACAAAACAGGAAAAGACGTGTTTTTCCAAGGAACGAACGTTTCTACACACCAGCTTCGTACGTTTTCTCGCGAAACGACACCTGATGTCCCGTTAGTAGTTGCTGTGCGGATTTCGATGTCCATCCCATTCTTTTTTAAATCTGTGGAATGGGATAAAGATTATTATGTAGACGGAGGTGTACTCGATAACTACCCAATTCGTTTATTTGATC
The DNA here is from genome assembly GCF_050172015.1 of Bacillus sp. GMa5/1. Taxonomy (NCBI): domain Bacteria; kingdom Bacillati; phylum Bacillota; class Bacilli; order Caryophanales; family Bacillaceae; genus Bacillus; species Bacillus sp. GMa5/1. Next base: position 1,720 of record NZ_JBNLYC010000304.1, read on the forward strand.
GGAAAAGTTTTGTGAATAAAGAAGAACACTTCACGACCACAGATACGATTGACGAGGTTAATAAACTGATAAGCAATATAGAGGATCATTCTACACTAAGAAGCTTACACACGAAATACAATGCATCTTTCTTTGATCCTACAGATGAAATTGTCTACAACAAAGAAACACTTGGTTTCCGTTTAGAATCTCAGGCGGAGGTTGCCATGTTAAAACATATCGCAACCTCAACAGAACATCATATTGGCCATTCTCTTATTCATTTTGCATGGAATTTGTCTCAAACCATGATCAAAGGTCATGAGAGCGGAAAAACCACCAAAGAAGATGCTGCCCGCACTGTATTTATTAATACATTCTTTACGTCGTCGTTTAATTTTGATATCACAGAAGAAGAAAAGAAAACACTCATGAATTCAGGTTATACTTCTACTAAAGACTATCTACATCAGTTTAATACGTCTGAAGTAAAATTGTTTAATCGACCATAAAGCCGAGTGCAATGCACTTGGCTTTTTTTTATCGTCCTGTAAATTCTTTTTTTAGTAGCTAATAAAAATTTAGATAGACTATGCATAGAACAAGAGAGAGGAGATAACAGAAAGTAATAAATATAAGTTTTGATGACTTCTTATTTTGTAAAACTAGGGTGTAGAAAGGGTGAAACAGGTGGAAGAAAAACGAATTATGATTTATACAATTTTTCGGCTAACACAGTACAAAAGAGAAGCCTAAAACGGTGGATAGGAATGTATCAAAAAATGAATAGAGTAGCAAGGCGGATTTATTGTGAAAGTAGGGATTTTCCTTTTTCTTTCTACTGATAATAAAGCGTTATGTAGACTGGGAATGTATAAGGTATTCATTGCTATTCCTTCAAAATGCTGATGTTACATCATATTAAAATAACCTCTAATTTAAGTATTGAAATTCTCTAAATCTCGATGTATTATATTCTTGTATTTTCTCACTTTGCTAAGCCTAGAAAACATCATCACTTCTGAAAGAACTCGAACTCCAGCGGGTTCTTTGAATTTACTTGAACTTATTTTTGAATCATTGTATTATATTTCCGAGTCTTACTCATATAAATCATTATCAGGAGAATCTGCAAATTTGCAGGTTCTTTTTTATTTTATTGAAAGTAAAATTTTAGCCAGTCGTTTATTTTCATATTGTTGGTTTTTATACGTGTTTGGTAAAAATCAATGAGTTGCAAAAAAATACTATGCTGAAATCTAGTTCGGTATAGCAATGTGCATATAAAAGATCCCACTTTGCTATATCCCCTAAAAAGAGTCATAAAAATCTATATTTTTTTAATTCAGTTGCATACTACAAAACTTCTTTTAAAAGAAATGTATGTACATACACATAATATTTTGTTCCATAACTCTCTAACTTTCGTTCACGATAGTCTGTTAAGTACAGGATTATTGGCGGGTGGTGCAATAGGTGCAGAAGATGTGAAAACAAATGAAAAAGTACAAGTTGCTGTTGCAGGTAAAGAGGGAAATATAACGTATAAAGAAATTGATAAAGCAGAATCTCCATTGTTATTTGGAATGTAT
>NZ_JBNLYC010000305.1:0-3287 GCF_050172015.1 Bacillus sp. GMa5/1
AGCATTTACGAATGGATGCTTACTATTCCCCTCCATCTTATATTTTGTTCTAGCTTTTATATTCTCTATCGTAGCGTAAGTATTTGAAGAACCAGGTAGTTTGAATTGGTATGTACCTTGTTTAAAATTATCTGTCAACAATTTAAATACAAATAAATCTTTAGGGTTCACTTTATCAACCATTTTACATCTTTTAAAAAGTGCTATTCCATCTAACTCCAACACGTTACCTTTTTTAGATATTATCGGTAAATAGGAATCTCTCGCATCATCATTAAGTTGGTTTAAAAACATAAAAAAATTTGTTTTGGGCTGCGTTCCATTGTCCATATTTTGCTCCAGTAAAGAGGATAGATAGGAAGCAATTTCTTTTTCTTTAGAATAGTTCCCCTTTAATAGTGATTCCCCTTTTACATTTGTAATTGCTAAATAAATTGCATTTCCTACACTAGGATTTCGGTTCAAAGTCTCTAAAATTTCCTGCATTCCCTTTTCAATTATTTTTTCATTAAATATAATAACACGCAATTGCCCCAACTCTAGAGGTCCAGAAGATTTTTCGGATGCTCTTGCAAGAACTTCTCTACCAGTCTGGCCTGATGCTGAATAGATTTTTGTTTCACCTTCCCCGCCTCCTTTATAAGCTGAAATCGCAAAGGTTCCTTTTAGCTTACCTTCTGCTTCGGTATCATATGCCGCAACTTGAACTAAGTCAATGTCATCCACAATTTTCGTTTTAGCACAACCTATTAAGAAGACACTTAATATAAGGAAAAGTATCCATCGCTTCATGTTTATCTCCTTAACTTTATTTTGGCCGTTTGAATTAGCCATAGTACAGGTAGGTATACATATATATATACAAAGCCCATTTGACCTGTCCAAGTATTTAATAAGTTAATTTTATTACGATTATTCAAGAAAAATGATAAAACAAAGATGAATAGGATGATAACTGGCAAAACATATTTTTGCTTTATTCCCAGTGCCTCTTTTATACCACGACTTACTCCCCATAATGTAAAGGAAACATTGGGTAATATAAAAAAAGCCCAAACAGAAACAATAATGTATTCAAACCGCTCTATAAAGGGAAATTGTATAATTTTAATCATGCTTAAATATGCCCATATCGCACTCGCTAGTTGTTTTTCACTAAAAAATGCAAGAGTTAAAATCATAAGGTATGTGTAGACAATAGTCGTTACTAAATTTGCATAGTGCGCATATTTTTGAGACGTTTTTGCCTTTTTAATAAATGGGTAGTACAGCAATAACATTTCAAATCCAAAAAAACTAAACATATTTCCTTTCATTCCTTTCATAATTTCTAGGAATGAATGCTGTGCAATTGGAAATAAATTCTGGAAATCTGCATACTGCAAAGGATAAAAAAATGTGAAGATTAGAATGCTTGGGATAACGATTCCAAAGAAGCCGATTCCGGCAACTACACGAAATCCTCCAGTAACAATGTAATAACATAGACCCAAAAAAGCCCCTGCTATAACCCAAGATGAAATTGAAGGAAACATCCAAACATGTACTACTTCGATATAAGTATGTAGTGTTGTTGCACCTAACAATACAATATAGGATAAAAAAATGAAGTTGAGCAATCCACCAATCCATTTTCCAAGTACGTTTTGATTGATTGCAATGATGTCTCCATTACCCTGATTTAAAATCTGATATATGATCCAAATCATAACATTAACAGATATTCCAAAAAGTAGCGTGCTAATCCACGCATCATTTCCAACTAATTTTGCACTAATCCTTTCAAAACCAAGCATACCAACTCCCAACTGTATAGTAATAATTAAAAAAAATACCATATATGGCGAGACTTGATACTCAATTGGGATCTGTTTCATAATGCTCCTCCCTGTTAAATTCAATCATCAAAATCATTTCGTGATATGATTTTATTTTTCTCTACCTCTTCTGGATTAAAGCGAAAACGCTGTTTAGACCTTGAAAAAATAGGACGTCGAAACATCGCTGAGATTGGCATACGTATAATGCTGTCTTTCCAATCTGTAGGACGTGTAGGATAAAAAGGGAACAAATAAGGACGTCTTAATGATTCTGTACGTAATAAGCGTACTAAAAGGAAAGAACTTGTTAAAACAATTCCTAATAAGCCCAATAGGTGTGCAGATATTATAAAAGGAAAACGAATTACTCGAATTGTATTACCAATTCGATATATTGGTGCTGTAAATGAACTAAGAGCTGAAAGTGCAACAATGATAATAAGTACGTTACTTGTAAGACTTGCTTCTACCGATGCTTGTCCAATTACAATACCACCTACGATACCGACAGTTAAACCCACTTTAGTTGGTAAACGTGCCCCTGCTTCTCTCAGTAATTCAATCGTTATTTCTAAAAAAAGTGCTTCAATTAATGGAGGAAAAGGTACTTTACTTCTCGATATGATTAACGTTTCAAGAAGTTCTTTTGGTATAAGCTCGTAATGATATGTTAAGATCGAGACATATAATGGCGTCGTTAAGACAGAAAATATAAAAGCAAAAAGCCTTAATAGACGAAAAAAAGAGGCTATAATCCAAGGCATGGTGTAATCTTCTGTCGTAGAAAAAAAATCAATTAATGTTGTTGGAAGAGTGATGGCATAAGGCGAGCCATCTACAAAAAGTGCAATTTTCCCTTCTGCTAATACAGCTGCCACACGGTCCGGACGTTCTGTATTCAAAAATTGAGGGAATATAGAATTTGGGTTGTCTGCAATTAACTGCATCAAATAAGTACTATCCAAAACATGGTCTGTTTTTATTTGACTTACCCTTTTTATAATTTCTTGTAGATTTTGATCATTTACAATTCCCTCAATAAATACAATCGCAACAGTTGTGTTAGAGAGAGAGCCTACTTTCAATTCCTTCATTTGTAAATAAGGTGTTGGGAGCTTTCTACGTACTAAATTTAAATTTACATCTAAATCTTCGACAAATGCGATTTGCGGACCCACAATATTGTATTCAATTTCAGCTTTTGTAATATCCCTTTTTTCTTTCTTTGACACATTTACTAACAAACAATTTAGTTTATCTGTATCGAACTGAATAAGTATATAGCCATTTAAAATACTATCCTGAATATCTTCAATTTGATTTGTTATTTTTGAATTTTCAAAGGGTAAGACAGACCGAATATCTTGTAACGAATTGAAGCTCTTCTCTTTTATATAAGTCAAAACCTCTTCATGAAATATATTTACATCGATTAATGTTCTAAAATATGAAATGACTATAGAGGAA
>NZ_JBNLYC010000306.1:0-3273 GCF_050172015.1 Bacillus sp. GMa5/1
CTTTAAATTCTTTATTATTCACTTTAATATCAGCATCTTTCAATAAATCATTGACTACTTGTTGTTTCCATTTACCTGTCGTATCTTGTAGTCTTTGTTGTTCTATATCTTTACGAATTTTATCCTTTACTTCATCAAATGGCTTCAATTCTTTTTTATCCGTCACTTTAATAATATGGTAACCGTAAGTTGTTTTAACCGGCTCACTTACTTGGCCTGCATCTAATTTATACGCAGCTTCCTCAAATTCTTTCACTGTTTGTCCAGGGGCAAAACCAGATATTTCCCCGCCCTGTTCCTTTGAACCAGTATCTTCTGAATACTGTTTTGCTAAGGCAGCAAAATCTTCACCATTATTTACTTTCTCCTTTATTTCTTTAGCCGTTTTTTCATCTTTCACTAAAATGTGACTTACTTTCATTTCTGGTTTATAGTTATCTTTCACATCTTTATCTGTAACTGTTGCTTTAATTGCTTTCTCAAATGCAATTTCTGGCTTCATTTTTTCTTTTAATTCATCTTCATTTTTCAACCCAAGTTGTTCTAAAGTCGATTTAAAGTTTTCACCCATTTTATCTTTTGCTTCTTCTACTTTCTTTTTTGCTTCCTCATCTGAAACTTTATATTTATCTAGCAATGCCTTACTTAACATCATTTGATATAAAGTACTTTCTCCATATTGTTGTCGTAATTCTTTACTTAATTCTTTCTCTGTAACATTTCCTACTTTTGATGTTACTACGTTGTCTGAGGAACCACATGCAGATAATGCTAGCATCATGCATGAAATAATTGTTCCAATAAATATTTTCTTCTTTTTCAATTCAAATACCTCACTTTTATCATTATGCAAATTAACTATACACAGTCATTGTGAAAACAGTGTGTTTTCTACATGTAATTCATTTCATATGAGTTGACTATGTATCATGTATTTTCATTTTTAAATATAAAGAGCCTTCTTACTATGCATAGTAAGAAGGCTCTTTATATAATTCTCAAAAAAATATAGCTTCTATAGTTGCTTAATAATTACATGTTTTTCAGGTATCCAACTATTCTGTCCGATATCTACCGCATTTCCCACTCTACCCCACACTCGAAAAGATGTCGATCCATCTATGTTTCCTTTATAATTCATACATTCAGGCTCTTCATAATAATTTACTCCGTAACCGACAGGATATTTTGAAGTTGCATAAAACCATTTCACATTAAAATGTTTTAAATATACCCACTGCTTATCGTTCCCTAAACAAATCATATCTTGCTCACCGCCTCCCCAATAACCTGCTAAGATTAAATATGGAATTTTTTGAGTGAGTGTACCTGTAAATTGAGGATTCATGGGGTTTTCATATAAATTTATTCCATATCCATCAGGATATTTCGAAACTGCAATACCAATGCCATTTGGTTGCTGTGTATACACTATGTTAGATTGATTTGCTTTGTTCGAATTTATAAACCAAGAAAGTGACTTATTTCCTACTAATCGATTCAGATCACATTTCCCAATCCCAGGAACATTCCCTGAATCCGTATATTGCCACATATCGCATGGATATGCTGGCTTATTCCCTCCATAACGAGGGATCCATACGAAATCAGCTTCAATATTACGTGCTCCAAATGATAGATACGTGTGATGCCCTACATATAATCCTACTTTTTCCGCACCTAAACGGCGTAATTCATCAATAAATGCCTGTGTCCCGCCTTGCATATCTACCATCGTTTGAACTTCTACGTCCGCTACCCAAAACTTAGCAGATTGATCACCACGATTCCAAAAATCTTGTGCCTCTTTCTTTGCATCAGCAATAGATATAAAACGGCAAAAAGCATAATTACCGAATGGGATACTATGCTTTTTCATTTCACTAACATAATTTTGATACATAAAATCCACCGTATTAGAGCCATCTTGAACTCTAGCAATCACTAAATCTAGCTGAGATGCTGCAATATCCCAATTGATAGTTCCATTCCATTTTGAAATGTCTACAATATACCCCATACATTCCAGCTCCTTTTGAATGTCCTATTCATAGCTAGTTTTATTGTAAGCCTCAGCTCTCTAAAACTAGCTATCTATAATATAAGTAAAAAGAATCTTTACTGTTTTTCAAAATATATTCTCTTTCAGAAATATTTCTATTAGCTTTAACATGTATGTCACAAAAAATATTCTCATATTCGAAATATACCTTACTATTTGTTATGTAGTCTCATCCTATCAATTTAAGTATTGAACATTTTTATAGATATTAGAAAAAATCCTCTTATATTATTAACTTAAAACTTCCAGTATCAATTCCCTTTCAGTTAATAAAAATCACTACTCATTTTCTATATATTATTAAGTCAAATGTTGAATTTTTTAATTCATTAAAATATGTGATCCACGGTGGCGAAAGCTGAGCTTGTACATTTTCTTCCAATATTTTATACTACCTCCTTATACCATTCTTACTAACATAATATGTAACAAACTAAAAAATGCATTAGTTATATTAATTAAACATTTTATTTCACATTCTCAATTTCCCCTTTACATCTTTAAGCACTTTTACTACTATGAAATTCTTTATTATAAGCAAATCCACTGAAATTTCATATTATACTAATACGACTCTATATCCTTTAAATTATAATACTCAATATTAGGAGCTGATTTCATGGAAAAAAAACCTATCGTGTTTAAAATTCCACCAAATTCAAAACTAAAAGTTACATTTTTCGGTCCTTGTAACGAAGTAATTACAAATGTGTCTATAATTAATCAACTATGCACCCCTAAATGTCAAACTATCACGCAATATCCAGACTTTCAGAAATATGTAACTGAAGTACGATCGTTATCCCGTTGTTAGTCCGCATAATGCACGATTTTCACAACTTTGTTACCTAAAGATAACTGAGAAAGAAAATAACTGCATTCCTAAATTAAAATTACTCATTTTATGATATTCCATTGATAATTCATTGATTTTTTACACGTTTTTATTAATAGAACATATATTATCGTATGGAGATTATCCACTCATAAAACCTATCTTTCTTTGGAGCATACTTTTTATGTATGCTCTTTTTTTATGTAACCGTCCCCCTTCTAAATTGACCAACAATATATTAAAATTCTTTATATACTCAAGGAGGTCAAATATGTTCAAGTTGCATCCAATACTACTCATCTTAGGATTGATTTTGTTTTTATATAGTGTAATCGCCTTTATGTTATTCTTTTCAGTGTATTAGGATTCCCTACAC
>NZ_JBNLYC010000307.1:0-3231 GCF_050172015.1 Bacillus sp. GMa5/1
CGATTTAAAATACCCCTATTTTTATATACCTAATACCTATATAAGGTATCAGGACCCTTCTTATCAACGTTTTTCTACATTATGTAAATTTCCCCTTGCCTATACAATCGAAATATGGTGTAATGCAAAAAAAGATAAAGGATTTTAAACAATGGCTGAAACGATTCAAAATTTCTTAACAGAATACTATTCAATCGCAATTCCACTTAGTATCTTAATTAACATCATCATTAGTCTTTTAGGTGTTATTCCTAGCATCTTTTTAACCGCCATTAATATACAGCTCTTCGGTGTAACAAATGGCACAATCATTTCGATCACAGGTGAGGCCTTAGGGGCTATTATCTCGTTTTATATTTACCGCCTGGGCCTTCAAAAGTTCACTCACGATAAAGTAAATAAGTACCCAAAGGTAGAGCGTCTTCTTTATGTAGAAGGTAGAGAGGCCTTTCTACTCGTTCTATCGTTTCGATTGATACCTTTCATCCCATCAAGTATCGTGACTTTATTTGCAGCTCTAGGGAAAATGTCATTACTCTCCTTCAGTATTGCCAGTACAATAGGTAAAATACCGGCCTTATTGATTGAAGTATATTCGGCATACCAAGTCATGAACGGAACAAATGAAGCGAAGTGGGTTGTAACAATCGCAGGCGTTATTGGATTGTTTTATTTGTGGAAAAAATGGAGAAAAAAATAAAGAAGGAGCCTATGCTCCTTCTTTATTTTTGAGGTATTTTATTACTAGCTCTTCCTTAAAGCCTTAGTTTACACCAACAGCACTAAATGATTGCTTAACTGCTGCTACTTCAGCAGAATTTGCACCATATAAGTCTGCAGCAGCTTGTACTGCACCAGCACGAGCTTGGCTAAATGTAGTAGATTGCGTGAAATACTGTGTATTTGCACGGTAGTAAATCGCACCTAATTTATCTTTACCGATACCAGTTACAGTTACACCATAATGCGTACCACCATTTGCTAATAAATAAGCTTGTTTATTAATAATGCCACTGTTTGTATGAACACCACCGTTATCACTTGAACCAGTGTAACGCTTAGAATAATGGTCTGGATCACCATACTTCGTAGGATCACTCATAGAGCGAAGTGCGTCTCCTGCTTTACCAGGTGTGTAAATATCTTCACCAATCTCCCAATCCGGGTTACGGTTATCATAGAATTCTACTAAAGTACCAAAGATATCAGAAATCGCTTCATTTAAAGCCCCAGATTCATTTTGATAAATTAGATTTGAACTATTTTCCGTAACAGCATGCGTTAACTCGTGACCAATTACATCAATTCCACCAGATAATGAAGTAAACGTTACACCATCACCATCTCCGTATACCATCTGTGATCCGTTCCAGAATGCATTGTTATAATTACTTCCGTAATGAACTGTCGATTTTAACGGTGCTCCTGCATCATTAATAGAATTTCTATTAAACGTAGCTTTATAGTAATCATATGTTTTACCTGCATAGTAATGAGCATCTACTGCTGCTGCATCATACGCTGCATTGAAAACATTATCTGCATCTGCCCATAATGTTCCTGGTAATGTTGAACGGTTTTTCGCATCATATGTGAAAATCGTTGCCCCGCGTGTATTATCTTGTAAGTAGTAAGATGATCCAGATAACGTTGTATTAAGCGACTTCGTATCTCCTAATACACCTTTACCAGTTCCTACTTTATTCGTTCCTGTTACAGGCTTTACAACAGCTTTCGCATCCTGTTTAGGAGCCTCTTGCTTAACTGGTGACTTATCATCATTCGTCACATGATCAATTGTATTAAACTTATTTAATACTTTACCGCTGTCTGCCTCAATGAAATAGTAGTAGTTTCCTGGGCTTGGATCTAAGAAGTTTAGATTTACAACATATGCATATGTTGTTTCCTCACCGTTTTGATATACATATAAGTCCGCTTTTGGTTCTACTTCATATTTCGGTGTTACCCCTAAATCTTGCTGCGCGATTTCAATTGCTTTTGCGCCTTCAATCTTATTTTTATTTTTCAACTTTTCCTTTTTGTCTAAATCAGGTGCAACTGTTCCAGACAATACTTTTAAAGAACCGTCTTTACTTACGTGAGCTACTTGAGTAGAACCCCATACAGGCACTCCTTCGTAAACTTGTTGCATACGTACTACTGTTGAATCAGTTACAGCATCTTTCTTCACTTGTTTCACTTTGAAAGAATCTTGTGCACTCTTTTCCCCTAGCTTGTAATCACCTTTTGCTGCGTTTAAGTAATCAAACACAACAGATTCTGCTTTCTTGCCAGTTGCTTCAGTTAGATCACCAGAAATAAACTCAGGTGACTGCACCGTCTCATTGTACTTCTTCGTAGAGAGCACATTTTTAGAATCCGCAAATGCAGAGCCTGTCCCTCCAAACGTTGTAACTGCCATTCCTGTCGCTAACACTAACGCTAAACTTTTCTTTTTCATGAACCTTCCCCCTAATAAAAATTTTTTTTGAAAAAGAGTAGTTTCATATTAGCATTATGTTTCCACTATTAATATACTAAAAATTCAAATAATTTTTTTCTCAAGTTTTGTAGAATTTTGAGGAACAAATATTGAAAAACCCCTTTCCTGTTGGAAAGGGGTTTCTGTTAAGAATTTATTAATTCTACTACTTTTTCTCCTTGACCATAAATATCCGATGTCCAAGCATATTGCGGTTCCAATACCACTAATACAGCTACCAAAGCCAAAGCACCAATAATTATTTTTTTCATATTATTTTCCTCCCTTTTCTTCTAATAAATTAATTGCTAATTTATAGTAGTTATTACTTTCCTTAAATTCTAGTAATTCCTCGTGATATCCTGCTAGTTCTAAATACACCATTTTTAATTCCTTTTTATTTTCTTCGCCTCTAAAAAATGGGATTGCCTCAACTTCTAAAAATCTTTTATAAACATCTTTCGTTTCAAAGTATTTATTCTTAAGCATTGAAAGTATATATAGCATACTTTTATACTTTTCATCCCTCTTGGCAACATCTATCCCTTTATTAATCCAATCTTTCGCTTCTTCAAATTCTTTTAATTCAATACACTGCAAAGCGATCTCATACACTGCATCAATATAATTTAAATCCTCTTCCTTTTTGTACTTTAGGCATTGTAAATAATAATCTTTTGCTTTTGCATAATCTTTTAAGTTATAGTACAAAAAGCCTAAATTATTTAAAGCAATAGCTGTTATAC
>NZ_JBNLYC010000308.1:0-3206 GCF_050172015.1 Bacillus sp. GMa5/1
AATATAGAATACAGTAATGAGATAAATACAGTAGTTTCAACGACTAAAGATGATAGTCGGATATTAAAATCTGATACGAAATAATGATTCGGAAAAACAAATAAAAATATAAAGCAAAAGCTTATATAAGTTATTAAAGCCAATATCAATACATAAAATTGCACATATACATGTTTACGCAATGGATTCACCTTCTTGATTTTTCTATACTTTTATTAAAAAATGGCTTGATGGTGGCACAAGTCCTACTAATTAAAATGTGTGCTATCTATTATCCATATTATGACCTTTTTAAAAGATTTCTTTCTACACACAACAATCTTATTAACTTTTTGTAGATGTTTACAATTATCAATACTGAGGATTCTAAAAAGGATAAGCTGAAAAATGTAATTTTTTAAGTATTTGAGCATCGTAAATTTGGCGGGTACAACTTATCTACTCTTTACATATGAGATAGAATCTACTCCTCTATTGGATTATAGTTGCTATCTGTCACACTTAAAAAGGAATGAAAATATACTATCATTAAAATAGAAATTCAAATTAGTTTACGAAACCAACTGTAACTATTATAGTTACACAAAAAGTTGATGTCAATTTCATATCCTCCCTTTTTAACGGACAAAAGACATGACCTATTGAACAAAAATGTGATGTTTATAAAAAGGGCGGTAAAGTTTTATCTCCTTACTCAAAGAATTATAAATGATTTAGAATTAGATGAAATTGAAGCCAATATTGCATCTCCCTAAAAAGAATGTTACTCTAAAAATAGAATTATGAAAGGAATGATGGATGAATAATGATTAACTAATTTATATTTTAAGTTGAATTTTATAACTTCAAACTACAAAATATAGGGTTAGTCTATCCATTTTTAAAATTCAGTTCATACTTTATTTGTCATGATTCAAATGATTAATAAGTACTTATTAAGTATAGACGAAAGACTAATCCTTCCGATTACAAATTGGGGGATTTTTTTATTCCCGTTTGTCTTAGTTGAAACTTACTAATTGTTAAATGTACTTCACAAATAAAGGAGCGAGAAAAATGAGTACTTCAGATACTATTGTTACACATGTAATGCTCTATATAAGTCGTTAATATCCATCAAACTTATATAGAGGAATTAAAAAATGGATGGATGTTCCGACTTTATATGAAACGTTTCGATATATAAAGGAGGAATTATTATGTCAATGATAAAGGTCCAAGACTTAACTTTTTCATACCCAGGTAGCTTTGATAATATTTTTGAAAGTGTAAACTTCCAAATAGATACGGATTGGAAGCTAGGATTTATTGGTAGAAACGGACGAGGTAAAACGACATTCTTTAATTTATTGTTAGGGAATTATGAGTATAGCGGGAAAATCCTTGCTTCAGTAGAATTCAATTACTTCCCCTACTCTGTTTCAGATAAGAACAAATTCACTCATGAAATCCTTGAAGAAATTTGTCCCCAAGCCGCAGATTGGGAACTTCTACGTGAGATATCCTATTTAAATGTTGATGCTGAGGTCATGTACAGACCATTTAAAACATTATCAAATGGGGAACAAACAAAAGTGTTGCTTGCTGCACTGTTTTTAAATGCGGGTCAATTTCTATTAATTGATGAACCAACAAATCACTTAGATACAGATGCACGAAAGATAGTCTCCGATTATCTAAGGAAGAAAAAAGGATTTATTTTAATTTCACATGACAGAATCTTTTTAGATGGGTGCGTTGACCATATCCTATCTATTAATAGAGCAAATATTGAAGTTCAAAGTGGTAACTATTCTTCTTGGAAGTTAAATTTTGATAGACAGCAAGAACACGAGAAGGCTACAAATGAGCGTCTACAAAAAGACATAGGGCGATTAAAACAGTCTTCCAAACGTTCAGCAAGTTGGTCTAATGACGTGGAAGCTTCAAAAAATGGAACGAGGAATTCAGGCTCTAAGTTGGATAAGGGGTTTGTAGGACATAAAGCAGCCAAGATGATGAAAAGAGCAAAAAACCTTGAATCAAGGCAACAAAAAGCTATTGAGGAAAAATCAAAATTACTAAAAAATGTGGAAAAAACTGAGTCATTAAAATTGGAACAATTGCAATTTAAATCAAATGAATTGGTTACTTTAGTTGACGTGTCCGTTAAGTACAATGATCAAATTGTGAATGAGCCGATTAGCTTCATAGTTGAACAAGGTGACCGAATTGTACTTGATGGAACGAATGGGAGCGGAAAAAGTAGTATCCTAAAACTAATTCTAGGACATCCGATACAGCATACAGGCTTAGTTACTTTAGGTACAGGACTCATCATTTCCTATGTCCAACAAGATACTTCTCATTTGAAGGGATCACTATCAGGCTTTATTGAAGAGCACAAGATTGATGAAACCTTATTTAAGTCCATCCTAAGTAAGATGGACTTTGACCGAATTCAATTTGAAAAAGATATATCTCATTATTCTGGTGGACAAAAGAAAAAACTGCTTATCGCTAAAAGTTTATGTGAAAAAGCTCATATATATATATGGGACGAACCACTAAATTTTATAGATATCTATTCCCGCATGCAGATTGAAGAACTTATTCAACAATTTAATCCCACAATGGTTATTGTTGAGCATGATAAAATATTTCAACAAACAGTTGCAACGAAAACTATATCTATGTAGCTCAAAACGAATACTTGAAAATATAATCATTAACTTGAGTCCTTGAATTATAAAAACTTTAATGAATTGATAAAAAAAGCCTAATTTCTCTACAATACATTGAGAAATTAGGCTTTAAATAGTAATAATAGAATTCATAAACACTGAATAATTTACACATTAGGTTTACCTGTTAATGCAGTAACAATTCTGTCCACTAAGTCTTCGGGTAATCCATATTCCTTATTAACTACAGCCTGTATACTAGCAAAAGAACTTTCATTGTATTTTGATTGCCTTTTTCCTCTACTATCTTTCCTTTATTTATGAAGTTTTCACGAGATTCATAGTTCATCTTATCTGATTCTTTACCAATAGATTGATTGGTGTAAATTATAAAGATACCTAACATCATAATTACACAAATGAAAATCCCTACTAATTTAAGTCTCATTATTCATTTCCTTCCTGCAACTCTTACTGTTTCTCGTTCATAATATCTCAACCATATCAAATTCATATTAATTTGAAGTAAAATTTTGTTCTTAA
>NZ_JBNLYC010000309.1:0-3166 GCF_050172015.1 Bacillus sp. GMa5/1
GGATATTTATTTAGTAGGCCCTATCAAATTGCCAATTAATTTATATGGGGAGACTAAAGTTTTTCAATGGTATTCTTGGTTACAATGTAGTGAGGTTACAAATAGTGTAGAAGGAATTATCGAAAAACTCTCATCTATTAATTTAGCTGATATGCAGCAATCTAGTGTACTTGTATATGGTGATTTTGAGAATTCTGAAGATGCCCTAATTCGTATGCATAGTATTTGTCACACCGGTGATATCTTTGGTAGTAAACGTTGTGACTGTGGATTCCAATTAAAGCAGTCTTTACAAATGATTACAGAACATGGTTCAGGTGCTTTATTTTACTTAGCGAATCATGAAGGAAGAGGAATTGGCTTGTTTAGTAAAGCTATGACGTACCTCTTGCAAGAAAATGGGTTAGATACAGTAGAAGCTAATCTGAACCTAGGTTTTGAAGATGATGTTCGAAACTATGATGATACAATTGAAGTATTAAAAGCGCTACGCTCAAAACCTGTAAAACTTATTACAAATAATCCGAAAAAATTAGAAGCGTTACAAAAAGCTGGATTAAATGTTACGAGTCGTGAACCGTTATGGGGTGATGTCTCAGAGTTTAATGAGAAATATTTGCAAACGAAGATTCAGCGTTCTGGACATTTTGAAGGGGGACACTTACATGCTTGAGCATGAATTGTATATGAAGCTAGCACTAGAAAATGCCAAGGCTATGAAGGGACAAACGACTCCAAATCCATTGGTTGGATCTGTAATTGTAAATGATAATCGAATTGTAGGGGTCGGAGCACATATGAAGGCCGGAGAACCACATGCCGAAATACATGCGATACGTATGGCTGGAGAACAGGCACGTGGTGGTACAATTTATGTAACTCTTGAACCTTGTTCTCATCATGGTAGAACAGGGCCTTGTGCTGAAGCAATTGTACAAGCAGGAATTAAGAAGGTAGTAGTTGCTACACTTGATCCAAACCCGCTTGTTTCTGGACGTGGAATTAAAATTCTACAAGATGCAGGTATTGAAGTACTTGTAGGAGTGTGTGAAGAAGAATCTAAAAAAATGAATGAAGTCTTTAATAAATATATTTTGACAAAGCGCCCATTTGTAACGATTAAATCAGGAGTTACATTAGATGGGAAAATCGCTACGTCTTTATCGGATAGTAAGTGGATTACATCTACAGAAGCAAGACAAGAAGTACACCAAATACGAAACGAAAATGCGGCTATTTTAGTAGGAGCGAATACTGTTCAAAAGGATAATCCATCATTGACAACGCGTATTCCAAATGGCCGAAATCCAATTCGAGTAATATTGGACTCGACATTACGCATACCGATGGAAGCTAACGTTGTTACAGATAGAGAAGCTCCTACCTGGATATTTACAACAAGTAATCATGCAGAGGAAAAAAAGAAAGCATTAGAAAATGCAGGAGTTAAAGTATTTGTTACTAGCGGAGAAAAGCATATAAACTTACATGAAATGCTTGATGTTTTAGGACAAAAAGGAGTTTCCTCCCTGCTTATTGAAGGTGGTGGAGAAGTAAATGCTTCGTTTATTGAAAATAAACTAATGGATAAAATTATTTTATATTTCGCACCTAAAATTATTGGAGGTAGATTGGCGCCTAGTTTTGTAGAGGGGACTGGTATTACTAAAATGAAAGATGCAATTGAATTTAAGGATATATCATTTACCCAGATTGGAAAAGATTATAGATTTATTGGCTATCCAGCATATCGGAAAGATGAGCAATAAGGGGAATAAAAACTACTTATATGTTCCGATAAATGGATTGCAGAAAGGAGCGATGAAGAGTGAAGTTTGGATTTGATATCGATGATACACTAATTGATTTAAGGCAGCATGCTTTTCATTTATATAATAAGAAATTAAACAAAAAAGTAGGGTTGGATGTATTCCATTCTTTAAAAACAATTGAAATTCATGAAGCATTTGGCATGACTTCCGAGGAAGGCGGTCATATGTGGAATAGTTTGCTGGATGAGATTTATTATACTTCTTGTTCACCGTTTCCGTATGCTGTAGAGACATTGCAAGAATTAGAAAGACAGGGACATGAAATTTACTATATAACGGCGCGACCTAAAGAGCATGGAGAGCAAACAAAAAAATGGTTAATAGAAAAAGGATTTCCGGTACATGAAGATCGCTTTTTCTATGGAATGAAGGATGAAGAAAAAATACACTTTATACAAGAAATAAAATTAAACTATTTCTTTGATGATAAGCCGGCTGTTTTAGAAACGTTAATAGGAAAACCGATAAATGTATATGCAAAAACTACTTCTTACAATCAATATCTCAATATCCCGCGTATTACAAATTGGATGGAGTTAGGAGATATTATAAAGAAAGATATGTGAGGATTTAAATGGAAAATCAAATAGAGCCAAGAGCATATTGAGTATTACAATTTTAGAGGAAAGACATACGTATTATGTCTTTCCTTATTTTTTAATATTATCGTTTTTATTAGTGTGATGTGCTAGGAGTACTTCTAATAGAGGGGGAATAGAAAAATGAGCAATAAGAAAAATATTTTTAAGCTAGTCTTGTATGGAAGCGTAATTTATATATCATACCAGTGATGGTTTTCCCTGGTGCCACAGTATATGCGGATATTTTGGGTAAGAAGTTCAAGAATTAATGAGATGTGTTCATGATCATGAATTTTTGGAAAACGAAAATTACAATGTTAGGTTATTTTGAATCAGTAGTGGACGATATGCAAAATTACATATTACAAAATAAACATCGTAATTTTTGGATTCTTGGTATAAAATACATTACTTAAACTATATATTAGAATGGAGAAAGTGAATTGGAATTATTAAGAAACAGTAAGATTGGTACAAAACTAAACATATTAATAACTATATCAAGTATTGCATGTATAGTATTATCCCTAATAGGGTTTTGGGGGTTAGAAAGAGGGAAAAGTACTTCTTTTAATATGTATGAGGATAATTTACTGCCAATTGATTGGATTGGAATTGTAGAATCTAATTTTTATCACGTTAATATGAACTTTATGGAAATAATGTTATCAAAAGATGAAAAAAGAATGAACGAATTAATAAGAGAAATGGATGGGATTCGTAAGGAAAATGATCATCTTTTAAAGCAGTTTG
>NZ_JBNLYC010000310.1:0-3164 GCF_050172015.1 Bacillus sp. GMa5/1
AAATAGCAATTACATTTCCATTTTTATCGAGTACTCTGCCTTCAGCTGCTCCTTCTTCATACGCTGTTACAACACCAGTTTTAGGGTTGACATAAATTTTATTTTTACTAAATAAGACATATTTGTATTGATTTCCGCTTGGCGTCATTGACCAAGGTTTCCCCACTTTAATGTGCATAAATTCACCTTGCACATCAGATACTTGATAAACCGATTTTGTTGATTCTGGATTGTTTACTTCAGCGTAAGTTTTAGTAGTAGCAAAAGTTCCTAAGCTTCCAATTCCAATGGTAGTAGCTAACGCAATTCCAACAAATTTTTTCATGTGATAATACCTCCTTTTTTAATTCATACCTGTATATTAAACGGTTAGTTTTTCATGTCACTTTCATTTACCTTACAATAACCTTAAATGTATTTTTGAAAATTCTGACTGATGTGAGGGAGAGTATGAAAAAAATATATTAATTGTTGATGATGACAAAGATATTGTTGATCTTTTAAAGCTTTTTTTAGAAATGGAGACTTTTTTTGTTGTAGAGGCTTCAAATGGTGAAGGTGCTTTAAAGTGTCTAGAAGAAAATCATATTGATTTAGCTATTGTTGATATTATGATGCCTAAAATGGATGGTTATCAATTAATTAAAAAGATTCGTGAGACGCTACAATTCCCAATACTTATATTGTCAGCTAAATCTCAAGAAGTAGATAAAATTATAGGTTTAGGGATTGGAGCAGATGACTTCATTACAAAGCCATTTAGTGCTTTAGAAATTATAGCTAGAGTTCAAGCTCACCTTAGAAGGTCCTATGAATTTAATGATAAGGCTGTAGAAGGTAAGGAGAAGCAAATTCATATGGGTGATTTAATATTAGATCATCATTCTTGTACACTCTATAAATCAAGCGAAACCATTACTCTCAGTGCTACGGAATATAAAATCTTAACACTTTTTATGGGGGATCCAGGGAGAATATTTACTAAAAAACAAGTTTTTGAAAGTGTATGGTCTGATTATTACTGTGCAGATGATAATACAATTATGGTTCATATTAGTAGACTACGAGAAAAATTAGAGGATTCTCCTAAGAATCCAGTTTATATAAAAACGATCCGGGGGCTTGGGTATAGATTTGCTAGGAAGGAAGAACTTTATGAAAAATAAAGTTTTATATATCTTAATTAAAAATTACGTTATATTTGCACTAGCAATAGGTTTCACGGTGATAATTTTATTTATATTTTTGATGTACCAAACAGAGAAGCAACTAGGAAAGCTAAATAATTTAAAAGCAAGTGAAGTAGTGCGTGAAAACTTTGAAACTATTAATATTGTGTAATAAAAAATTGTATTAGCACTCATACTAAAAGAAAAAGAATTGAAAAATACATAGACAGACAAGATAATCCTTTTACTAAAGAAAATATTCGAAACATGTATCCAGACATAAGTGAAAGTACTATAAATAAAACATTACACGCTTTAAATTCACAGGGATACATTAAATTAGTTTCTAAAGGTAGAAATGCAACATGGATAAAGCGTAAATTAACTTAGGATAAAGAACTAGAACACTGGCAAATAATAAACAAGGAGAACCCAAAAAGGGTTCTCCTTGTTTATTATTTGTTAGACTAATGTATCTTTTAGAAGGATAAAGAAGTAAAATATACTATTTATTAATTGCAATCTAATCATAAAATTTTGTATCACATCTTTAAGAAAGACTGTTCTACTCGTTATGATTTTCTAAACCAAATTGTCCCTTTTTACGCATAGTGTAATAAATAGGGAGGCCGAGTGCAGTTAGACCTATTCCACATAAAGCTAGCAGAGGTTGAGTGAATAAGGTATTAATAACAATGAACAATCCGCCAATAATAGCAACTAATGGTATAAAAGGATACAATGGAACTTTATAAGGTCGCACAAGTTCGGGTTCCCTTTTTCGTAAGATGAATACAGCAAGGAATGTCATCGTGTAGAATATCCATATTACAAATACCAACATATCAGTAAGAGTATTGAATCCGCCGACGGCCATCATAATAATTGAAATAAATAGCATAAATAGACCAGAATTATAAGGGACACGACTATTTTTAGATAAAGTAGCAAACCATTTACTAAATGGTAATTTGTTCTCAATAGCCATGGCATAAGGAATTCGCATTCCCGTCATAATATAACCATTAATCGTTCCAAATACGGAAATTAAAATACCGATGGTAACTAGTTTTCCTCCCATAGCCCCAAAAAGGATTGTAGCTACTTGAGAGGCTGGTGTATCAGTACCTGCGAGTGATGTTGCAGACATGACCATTAGGAACGCGACATTAATTAATAAATACACAACCATTACTGTTGATAATCCTAATACGATTGCTTTAGGTAAGTCTTTTTTAGGGTTTTTCATTTCTCCAGCAATGTTCCCTACATGAATCCAGCCATCATAGGCGAACATCGTTGCGAGTAAACCAGATCCAAGTGCAGATATCATAGATTTGTTTGGCCCTGCCTCAATTGGAAAAAGCTGAAAAGTAACGTCACTTTTGTGTAGTAATCCAAAAATAATAATCAATGCTAGTGGAAGCAATTTACATATAGTCGAAGCCATTTGGATACCGCCAGCCGCTTTAGCTCCTAAAAAGTTCATAAGAGTTACAAATGTTGCTGTGATAATTGCAATTGCGATAATTAGCATTTTGTGTTCATTAACATTTAGGCCAAATAAACTAACCGTTTGTGTCCCGAAAATAATAGCAAGAGCTGCAATATTTGCAGGGAAGTATATGACAGTTTGTGCCCAGCCAAGCAAGAAAGCAGTTAAGTTTCCATAAGTCCTCTTTAAATATGCCATCATTCCCCCCGTTTCAGGAATAGCAGCAGATAGTTCAGCAGCAGTTAGTCCTGCGCAAACGGTCAAGATACCACCAATTACCCATGCAAGTAATCCTAGGCTAGCTGTTCCTGTTACTCCATATAATGCAGTGGGCTTGAAAAATACTCCGGCGCCGATAACGGTACCAATAACTGTGGTTAATGCTGCAAAGAAACCAATATCCTTTTTTAGTTGTTGTTGTGACAAAATAATCACTCCTAATTAGAAAAATATATAAATTCTCTTATGAATTCTTTATCCTGTTTGTTAAATTATTTGAT
>NZ_JBNLYC010000311.1:0-3153 GCF_050172015.1 Bacillus sp. GMa5/1
TTAAACGGTTTTAATTGAAATTGGTTGTGTATTAACCTTTATAAGCCAATAAAAGTAAATAAAATAAACAAAGACCCTGTAATAAATACAGGGCCGGATACAGGGTTAAGGGAACGCATAGTTTCTTAATATCATAGTAGCATATATTCTTTGTATAGCTACATGAGGATTTTGACAGAATTAAGAACAAGACAGAAAATCTGTAGGAAAGCAAATATAGTGCTGGAAATGTGATTTTAAATTAAGCTATAGGTATATTGAAATGGATGAAAACTCTTGAGTACCATGATTAAATTGCCTTTAATTATGAGGTTTAGGTTAGAGGGATAATTGGATCTTACTGAACAGAAAAAATGTTTTTTAGATTAAAAGAAGAAAAGACACCTTTTGGGTGTCTTTTCTTTAGGTAAACAGTTCACATATTGCTGAATTAGATACGAAACCATAATTCGACTACGAAGTAAATCCTAACATAATCTGAACAGAAAAAAATGTAATATTACATTTTTAGTTTTTAATTATTTTACTCAATATAGAGAAGCAACGTAAATAAAAGGGCATGCAGTCGTATCTGCAGCCCTTTTTAGGAGGAATTCAAGACACCATTAGGACACGTATCGGTAAACAGGTTCAAAAATAGTATGTGTGAAAAGAAAAAGTCCTATACCAAAAGTAGACAGGATCTTATCTTTTTTACATTTTTAAAAATGAAATGCTGTCCTTTTGAAATCAGTGCAGCACACATTTGGTTTGTAATGAAATTAGAAAAAGTATACATGAAAATGGCAGACAACTATTTTGTTGCCTGCCGGTGCCAGTGGATTGAATGAGTTAGTCAATTCAATAAATTGTGCTATCTCATTACCAGAAGAGTGAAGCCGCTAGTTCAAACGGCTTAGACATAGTTTGTCTAATAAAGAAAAAATTATGAGTAGAAATTTTGTTTGCTCTATATGAAAAGATAAATAGATATTCATCGGACAAGGATAATTTAGCATATCTTGAATAGGGTGTAGGAACGAATTAAAGAAAGGGATATTTGTTTAGGAAGGGACTGACTCAGGAGTGGGACTTTCGGACAGGGTTTGGGGAGCGGTGATTGCCTTTGGCATTGCGACTAATATCGTTGCTTGTATAATGGCAGTATACATTCAAAAATATGAGCTAATGATAAATCATCTTACAAATATTTTATTTTTAATAATTATCTCTTTAACGTTTATAAAGATGAAAATTAACAGATGGGTGGCTTTAGGATTTACATTAGTTGTAATAGAGAAAGGTATTAAAGCGGGCTATGACTTCTACACACATAATTATTATAGTGTCAGTTGGAGTTTAGCTATCATTGTCTATTGCATATACGAGATGGAAAAGTATTATATTGAAATAAACGAATAGGCGCAACAAAAAGGTGTTAGTAGGTGGAATTCTTTTTAAAATACTATAAAAAAGACACTACAAGAGTGTCTTTTTTTTGAAAATACTCTATAATTAACTTTGGGGAAGGTAATGTTAGAGTATTCGTTTAGCATTATCTTTATATTTGATAAACCATGAAATCGAAAGATTTTGTGGTTTATTTTATGAACAATAGATATTACAGTATTGGCAGTGAGTTATTAACCATTTTAAGCATTAGGGGAGAATGGATTAAAAGTCTAACATCGAATAACGGTTCCGGAATATAGTGTTGCGAAATGATCTCCCATATCCCAAACGGTACTTGCCTGTATATAGCCCTTAAAGCCTTCTGAAGAATAATAAATCTCTTTTGGTATACTTTCTTTAGTTTGGAAATGTGCTTTAGAGTACTTTACATAATGGTTTTTAACAACTTTTGCTTCTGGAACAATAGTGTTTTTTTGTTCCAATTTTGGCCTAGCACTAGAAGGTGGTATGAATTTTATATTGTCTTGGTAATTAGGATCTAAGGTGTCAGCTTGTACACTGTGTGACGAAACAAAGGTGCTTAGACTACTTCCCGCGATTAAAGTTGCAAATACTAACTTTGAGAATTTTGTTAATCTACTCATTCTATAATCTCCTTTTTATTATTTTGTAAGGTATCTCCTTACACCTCACAGTCTATATCCACTACAAAAGGGTGTACATACATATTGATAGACAAAATTCTACAAAATACCGCATGTTTTTGGGATTTATGTATAATAATCCAATGTCTAATAATCTATCAAAAGTAAAAAGGTAGGTCTTATATAAAAGAAAATGAATAATTTATGCAGGTAATGTATATGGAATTATTGTTTAAATATTCTAAAATGAGTTGATAAAGATGTTGGTAGGTTTTTTGGAAAACAAATAATTCCCTAGGTGAAATTTGGAAGGAAGATTCTCTGTTAGAGTTTTTATAAGGGAATTCATTTTCGTAGATTCAAAATGTAAAAATAACTAAAAGAGCAAGTGTTTCAATGGGTAAAAAGCAATGTTGAGTCTTTTTTCTCTGTCGGTGGTCGTCTAATCAATGAAATGACGGATGCTTATGATAGTTTGTGTCTAGCAACATTCGTGTATAAACGAATGAATTAAGAAAAGGGTGAAATATTGGATAACTCGAAATGGATGCCTTTAAGTAATGTTGATGATGATGAGAAAATTTGGGTAGGAGCAAGAGTTAGGGTGTACAATGTTGGTATGAATAGAGAAGATAAAGAAAATAATTTCTATGAATATATTATTTCTTATATCTACGACAACACTAACTACTTACAACTAACTAATTTAACAACAGGAAAAGCAGGTTATATTATTTGTGTCATTGAAAAAGAATTACCAAATAATTATGCTTTGGGCAGAACATTAAAGCAAAGAATAGGTTTAGAAAATACCTATTTTAGATTTGAATAATCAACAAATAAGGGAAGCACCAACTCTAAGGTGTCTTCCCTTATTTAATACTTTTTATCAATAATCAATATTAACAGAGCCTAAATAAAAAAGTGAGAAAAATGATAAACACTCTTCTCACTTTCATCAATTAGGGTGGCATATACATAAATATGCGTTTGGGTGGATTTTGGATGAAAAATCCACATGCATAGTATAACAAAAAAATTATGGCTTTTCGCATGTAATATTGCATATGAAAAATAGTAAAGTTTTAAATTTTAATATTAACAACTTATATATATG
>NZ_JBNLYC010000312.1:0-3150 GCF_050172015.1 Bacillus sp. GMa5/1
TCATGAAAATGTTAAGAGTAGTTGATTCTAAAGAAGGCGGGAATATAAATGATATATGAAGCGAATATACATACAAGAAAAAAACTAGTTTCTATGTTTGAGGATTTCAATAACGTTGTTTTACTTTCTTATTTACAAGGGCATATGGGAACTGCTTGGGTAAATGATCTTGAAAATCCAACAGTAGCACAAGTTACGGTAGGGATTTTTACATTTTACGCTGGAGACCCTAATACGAAAGAAACAGAAGAGTTATTACGTAATATTCCAGAAAGAATTTTAGTTATCGTAAATAGTGAAGAGTGGAAACAACGCTTAGAAACATTCCATGAAAGAAAAATAGATAAGTTTTTACGTTATAAATTCAAACGAAATCCAGAAGTTTTTAATCGTTCAAAATTACAATCTTTTATATCAACACTTCCAAAAGAATATGAGTTAAGAAGAATAGATGAGCATATCGCAAATAGCCCCAAATTACATAAGATATCTGAAGATTTTACAAGTCAATTTCATTCGGTAGAAGATTATATAAACCGTGGTATAGGTTATAGCATTTTATATAATGGAGAAGTTGTATGCGGTGCATCCTCCTATAGTATTTATAATGATGGGATTGAAATTGAAGTTGCGACTGATCACAATCATAGAAGAGAGGGCTTGGCAACTGTAGTTAGTGCAGCTATTATATTGGATTGCTTAGAAAATGGAAAGTATCCAAACTGGGACGCAGCGAATACTACATCTGCTAAACTAGCAGAAAAGTTAGGATATGAATTTGATAAGGCATATGATACTTATTTTGTAGATAATAGATGAGTGAAGGAGTTACATACTAAAAAATACATGCGCCCTAGTACGTAAGTCTAGGGCGCATGTATTAGTTGGTAAATATCTTCATAACAATTTTATCACATTTTATCTTTTGAATGTTTGGAATTAAAGATATTTATGTGACTTTTTGAAAAAATAAAAGAGCAGTTAGCAAAAGCTAACTGCTCTTCTCCAAGGGGGAATGGAGAAATACAATCATGTTACCTATAGTATTGACAGAACATTGAGTTTTAATCAGCCATTTATAAAAGGAGAGATAAAATATCTTTGATTAATCCTTAGCTCCCATTAGGAGTACTGATAGAAAAACGATTGAGAATATATTTTTTTATTACATTTACAATTTGAAGAGTAGAACGTGTTTATCGTAATTCTCCAAACACCAATTATATTTTTTTAGAATGATTGGATGGACTGCTTCTTTCGTAGTATCGACTTCAGTATATCCATATTTCTTATAAAAGTTTTCTAATTCCTCAAAAGGAAGACAATATACATTTTGTATTTGTGATTTTTTTGCAGTTTCTACTAAAAATGAAACAAGCTCACCAGCTAATTGTAGCCCTCTAAATTGAGGCAGAATAAAAATTCCGCCCATTTCTAAAGTATCTTCATCTATTTGGACTAATCGGCCAACACCTGCATACTCGTTGTTATATGTAATAATTGCAACTTTATCTCTCTTTAAATCACTCCGTACAAATCCTATTGAGTCATATTGGTTATTAATCCATTCTAAATCGTTAGGTGTGGCCAATTGAATACTCATATACATCCTCCTTCGGAATACTAGCGCTCTCTTCATTATATAGAACATAAGATACTATATCAAAAGAACCTTGAGATAGCACATTTGTTTAAGTTATTAGTTAAAAGTGTGGGATTGCTGGCATTGAAATGATGGCTTCACCAAACATAGGATAATAATCTTGTGAATTTAGTGTTACATAGTCAAAATAAAAATTAGTTTATGTGTTCGGTAACGCACGATTGTTTAAGTGTAGAGAAAATCATAGGGTTATTTTAATTAGTAGCTACTGTATTCATTGAAGCTATTAAGGAAATGTGGTAATCGCCAGCCCTAGTGATACAAATCATATTAGGATTTAGTAAAAAAATTCTTCCTGAAAAAGAGGGGGGTTAAAGATAAGAGCACTTCGAAAAGTGCCCTTCAGTAACGACTACTCATTCTAAAAAGAAAGGATGCAATATATCATATGAAGTTAAGTGTATTTAAGTATGGGTCTTTTATATAAATGTGAAATAAAAGAGGGTTGTCTTCTTATTAGAAGGCAGCTTTTTGTTATTACAAAAAAGAATTAGAAATAAAATATAAATTCAGTTACTTGTCCAAACAATTTTTTTGAAAATACATAAAATGCTAGTAGTTAGCCAATATTTTTATATTGCTAATTTTTTAGACTAAAAGGGGTGATTTTATGTGTGATTGTGAAGTTTGTAGAAGAAAGAAAAAACGTGATCCATTAAATCGGGGTTCTGAACCAAAAAAACAGGATTCCGAATCAGTAAATTCTTATTCATTTAGTAAAAATGCAAATTTTTTAGAAGAAGCTATACAAACAGATGAAATCGATCAAGTTTCTGAGGAATATATTGAAATAGTAGATTCAGCAGATGTACAAGTTACTACTACAGATACAAAAGCTGCACTATCTATCCAAGCCGCGTTACAAGCAGCTATTGTGGTTGTAGTAAGTATTTCTATAGCAGATAGTGAAAAGGCAGATAAAATAACACAAGAATTGTTTCAAAAATCATCTATTAAACAAATTAATAGACAAAAAACATTTATTAAAAATTCCAGAAACGTAACCGTAACAACTACTGATACAGATATTGCAGTGAATATTCAAATTCTTCTTCAAATTTTATTAGCGTTACTAGTTAAACTAAACATTTTATAAAGTGTCTATCCTATTTATATTTAGCTATAAGGGTTCACTCTAAGTAAATATTTTTTGTTGTAATATGTGGTACAAGCTTGGACTTTCTCATTATGACTGAATTAATATTCAAAATTGATGGGAAATTAAGTGTGAAAAACTACACAATAACAAAGGTGAACCTATTATTTAACAGTGAATAAAACTTATATATGTGAAGTAAAGGAAAGCTGTCTTCGTATTAGAAGACAGCTTTTTGATTTTATTAGTAAAAAGCCGTGAAAATAAAAGATTAAGTTACTTGTCCAAGCATTTTTTATTTAAATACATATAATGCTGGTAGTTAATCTAAATTTTTATAGAAAACTGATAGGAGTGAATATTGTAAATGGATGATTTAAATAAATTTTCT
>NZ_JBNLYC010000313.1:0-3044 GCF_050172015.1 Bacillus sp. GMa5/1
TATTACATTTATGTAAGTATAGTCACAAAGAGAAGCCTTAGAAATCTCCGAAAAGTTACTACGGTATGCTTTTTATTTATCTATACGGAAACAATTACTAATGTCCTTTTCTTTTATATAGTAAATTAAATGAGCTACGCAAAAACATATTTTTACGTAATTCATGGATTAACCATATCTAATCAATGTATGGGGGTGTGTTGTAGGGTTATTAAAATTCTAGAAGGAGTGGAACTGTAAATGATACTAACTATAGTATTATGTGTAGTAATTCTATTAACTTATGGTATTTGGGAGCGTATATTGCATCAAAAAAGGTTACATTCAATACCAGTCAGAATCAATGTAAATGGAATTCGAGGAAAGTCCACTGTTACAAGATTAATTACCGGGGTTGTGAAAGAGGCTAATTATAAGGTTGTGGGAAAAACGACTGGAACATCCGCACGAATGATTTATTGGTTTACCAAAGATGAGTCACCAATAAAACGACGAAAAGAAGGGCCTAATATTGGTGAACAGCGGAGAGTAATAAAAGAAGTAGCAGATTTAGAAGCAGATGCTCTTGTATGTGAATGTATGGCTGTTCAGCCAGATTACCAAATTATTTTTCAGAATATAATGATTAATGCGAATATTGGTGTCATTGTCAATGTTTTAGAGGACCACATGGATGTTATGGGGCCTACACTTAATGAGGTAGCAGATGCATTTACGGCAACAATTCCATACAATGGTTATTTAGTAACGATCGAAAGCGATTATTTAGAGTATTTCAAAAAGGTAGCTAAACAAAGAAATACAAAGGTAATAACAGCAGATAACTCAAAAATTTCAGATGAATTTTTACGAAAATTTGATTATATGGTATTCCCTGATAATGCATCGATTGCCTTAGCCGTTGCCGAAGCAATAGGTATTAATGAAGAAACAGCATTTCGTGGTATGTTAAATGCTCAATCAGATCCTGGTGCAATGCGAATTACACGATTTGGAGAAGCGGTAGAACCATCATTTTTTGTAAATGGATTTGCAGCAAATGATGCATCATCAACCTTACGTATTTGGGAAAGAGTAAATTCTTTTAAATATAGCGAGAAAGCGCCCATTATTATTATGAATTGTAGAGCGGATCGTGTAGATAGAACTGAACAGTTTGCGAGGGATGTATTACCGTATATTGAGGCAGAAATATTATTAGCCATAGGAGAGACAACCGCTCCTATTAAGGATTTTCATGAGAAAGGCTTAATACCAGCAAATTTGTTTGTTGATTTAGAAGGTTGGTCAACAGAGGAAATTATGAACGCTATGCGCCCGTATATAAGAGGTCGTATTGTATATGGTATAGGAAATATTCATGGAGCAGCTACACCATTAATTGATGCAATCATAGAAGAAGAGTTAGTAAGCCAAGTTAGCTAAAAACATAAAAAATTTATGGAGGGGAAGTAATGTTTGGATCAGATTTATATATCGCATTAGTATTAGGTGTAACCTTAAGCCTCATATATACAGAAAAAACGGGAATATTACCTTCAGGATTAGTTGTAGCTGGTTATTTATCCCTCGTTTTTAATCAGCCTGTATTTATGTTACTAGTATTACTTATCAGTATTTTAACGTACTTAATCGTAACACATGGTATAGCACGTTTTACAATTTTATATGGCCGTCGAAAATTTGCAGCAATGCTTATTACTGGAATTTGCTTAAAACTTATATTTGATTACTTGTATCCTGTAATGCCGTTTGAAGTTTATGAGTTTCGAGGTATTGGTGTCATTGTCCCAGGGTTAATTGCTAATACAATCCAAAAACAAGGTTTGCCATTAACTATGGGTAGTACACTTTTATTAAGTGGTCTTACCTTCGGAATTTTAAACGTTTATTATCTATTTTAAGGAGAGAAAAATGAAAAAAAATTTAACATTTCAAGAAAAGCTCTTAGCTTTTAGTAAAAAGACTAAGAAAAAAAACACTCTATATACATTAACTACATTACTAGGTATTTCAATAGCGTTAATCTGTTTTTCATTTTTTGAACGTACTAAAGCAACGGAATCGATAGCTGCTAATACAGAAGCAATATTTACGATGACGATGGTTGGTGATGTAATGATGGGACGGAATATAAAAGAAATCTCCGAACGTTATGGTCCTACTTATGTTTTCAGATACACTTTACCATACTTTGAGAATTCAGATTACGTTAGTGGTAATTTTGAAAATCCTGTTTTACTAAAAACGAAGGAACAATATGAAAAAGCAGAGAAATATATTCATCTAGAAACACAAAGGCAAGCAGTTGCAGCTACTAAAGAGGCTGGTTTTACAATTTTAAATTTAGCAAATAACCATATGATGGATTATGGTGAAAAAGGTTTAAGGGATACCTTACAAGTTTTTAAGGAAGAAAACTTAGATTACATAGGAGCCGGGGGAAATTTAACAGACGCTAAAAATATTGTATATCAAGATTTAAATGGTGTGAGAGTTGCTTCACTTGGTTTTACAGATGCATATGTGGATGGGTTTATTGCAACAAAAGAACAGGCTGGTGTACTGAATATGAATCCGGATATATTTTTTGAACTTATTAGAAAAGCTAAAAAATCTAAAGAAGGAAATGCAGATTTGGTAATTGTTAATGCGCACTGGGGAGATGAATATGATACTGAAGCAAATCCAAGACAAAAAGCATTAGCAAAAGCTATGGTTGATGCAGGTGCGGATATTATTATTGGTCATCATCCACACGTTCTCCAATCTTTTGAAGTGTATAAAAATAGTATTATATTTTATAGCTTAGGAAATTTTATTTTTGATCAAGGATGGACAAGAACAAAAGATAGTGCATTGGTACAATACCACTTACAAAATAACGGATTAGCAAAAGTGGAAATAGTACCTTTAAAAATTAAAGAAGGAACACCACGTCCAGTAGCTGGTTGGTGGGATACGGAAAGGATTAATCGCCAACTTACAAAAAAAACAAAGAATGAATCAATATGGAATGAAAAAGAGGGAAAGATAGAAATTAC
>NZ_JBNLYC010000314.1:0-3039 GCF_050172015.1 Bacillus sp. GMa5/1
CGTGTCACTAAACATATAGATTTGTTTTAGATATGATGAAAGGAAATACTAAAAAAAATGTGAAATTAACGGATTAAACAATGGACGTTTAAAAATTCAGCCACCGTTTGGTGGTTTTTTTATTTGTGCTTACCGTGTGGGGACTAGATGTATCGGAAGTGATAATTGTGAAGAAGCAGAAAAATACCCACATTGTTATTCCATGCAAGAGGCTTATCTGCCAGCTATAGTTTTCATCCTGTACTGTGGTTATAAATAGAAGGCGTTATCCCATGTTTGTATGCATTTCTCTAGTTAATCAAGTTGGTGACTAGATTTATTCTATTCATATTTCGTTTGTCCTCATTCATCATTAAATGGACTCACTTCTTACCAATGTTCAAAATGAATTAAGTATTTTAACTTGTGTTCCAGTTTTTCTTACCTATTTTAAAGAAACATCACATATACACTCCAGATAAGCTCTAATATCTCTAGATAAACTACTGATTAGCTCCATATAGACTCTAGATAACCTATATAAAATACAAATTATCAAGGAGGTAAGGAAAAATGAACTTTATGAAACGAGCAATTCTCAGTATGAAAAAAAGAGTCGGAACATCATTAATTCTGATGGCAGTCTTTTTAATTGTTACACATTTAGTGTTAGCAGGATTCGTAATTCAAAATGCATCAAAAAAAGCTGCGGATGCAGCAAGAAAAAAACTAGGTGCAGATGTCACTTTAGGTCTTGATTTTGATAAATTAGGTCAACAAGCTAGGGAAACGGGAGAGATGCCTAAACCACCAAAGCTCAACACAAAAGAAGCAGATCAATTAGCAAAGTCCAAGTATGTAAAAGACTATAATTACATAACCAATACTTTCGGAATTTCGGATGGATTTAAACTAGTAGGTGCTTCAGAAGGTGAAGAAGGAAAAGGTAAAGCAGGAATGGTGGCAGTAGCAGGTGGATCAGGTTCGGGTACAGAAATAGATATGAATTCTTCTCTTATCATGGAAGGAGTTCGCAAAACTGCATTACACGAAAGTTTTAAAAATGGAAAAAGTAAAATCATTGATGGAAAACCAATTACAGAACAGGTAAAAGATCATAATGTTACTTTAATGGAAAAACGATTAGCGGAACAAAACAATTTAAAAGTAGGAGATAAGGTAAAAATTCAATCAGGTGATAAGAAGAAAACTCTTGAATTTGAAATTATTGGTATTTATGAAACGAATGAGAAGCCAATGGGTGAACATGCCCCTCCTATGATGGACCCAGCTAATAAGTTATATATGCCTTATTCTGCCTTGAAAAAATTAGAAACTGATGAAGGTATGGGTAGTGGTATTCAAATCGTTTATTTCTTGAACGATCCAAAAAACATTGATGCGTTTAAAAAAGAAGCAAAGAAATTTGATATTGATTTTAATTATTTTAAGTTAGACGCAAATGATTCATTGTACAAACAAATGATTGGCCCTATCGAAAATATTTCATCTACTTCTCAAATGATTATTTATATTGTATCAATTGCAGGTGCGATTATATTAGGTTTAATTATTATGTTATCGATTAAAACACGTCGTAAGGAAATGGGGATTCTATTGTCCATTGGAGAGAAAAAGTGGAAGCTGATGGCGCAGTTCGTAGTAGAAGTAGTATGTATCGCTATTTTAGCATTTGGATTATCCATAACAACAGGAACTAAAGTTTCTCAATATATAGGGGATAATTTACTTTCAAGTGAAATTGCTACAGCAGGCGAAGATACAGAAACCTCAAAAAATGGAACTGTAATGGTGGCTGGACCAAATGGAACTGTACAAAATCAAAAAGAGGATCCAATTGATAAAATTAATGTAAGTGTAACAGGAGAAGACGTAGGGAAAATGGGGGGGATTGGACTAGCTATTGCTATATTAGCAACGCTTCTTCCAGCATTATCTATTCTACGATTAAATCCAAAACAAATTCTTTTAAAAGATGAATAAGGAGGCTCGATATGGAGACGATTTTACAATTTAAAAACTTAGATTATTATTATGAAAGTAACGGAAAAAAAGTAACGATACTAGATAATGTGAATTTTTCTTTTCAAAAAGGGCATTTTTACACGATTTTAGGACCATCTGGATCTGGTAAAACCACAACTCTGAGCTTAGGTTGTGGGCTGGATATACCTAAAAATGGTTATGTACTGTATAATGGCAAGGATATTCGAAAAATAGGTTTGGATCGATACCGTAATCAAAATGTATCTGTAATCTTCCAATCTTATAATTTGATTACCTATATGACTGCTCTTCAAAATGTCCTAACAGCAATGGAAATTACGGGTGTGAAGGTACAAAATAAAAAAGCAAGAGCATTAGAATTATTAGATAAGGTAGGAATCACAGAAGTAGAAGCTAAGCGAAATGTCTTACAACTAAGCGGCGGACAACAACAACGTGTAGCAATTGCCCGAGCACTATCTTGTAATGTTGATTTACTGATTGCGGATGAGCCGACAGGAAACCTTGATGAAGAAACAGCAAATGATATCATTAATTTGTTTCAGGGGCTAGCCCATCAAGAAGGGAAATGTGTAATTGTTGTAACGCATTCCCAGGAAGTTGCAAAAAGGTCGGATCGAGCTGTTTATTTAAATAAGAAAAAATTAGCAGTAAAAGATGCGTCTAGCATCTAAAAAACAAATTCTATGATTAGAAGAGTTTGCAGGGTATGGAAATCGTGAAAATGATAAAAAACTAGTTAATTATTTTCCGAAAAAATATATGATTAATCTAAAAAGGAATGGAGATAAAAATCTCCATTCCTTTTTAGATAGATAATTTAATCCTTATTTAACAGCCTCTTTTAAAGCTTTCCCAGCTTTAAATGCAGGTACTTTTCCTCCTGGGATATGCATTTCTTCGCCCGTTTGGGGATTGCGCCCAGTACGTGCAGAACGCTCACGTACTTCAAATGTACCAAATCCAATTAACTGTACGGATTCCTCTTTTTGAAGAGATTGTGTAATTTGATCTAGGATAGCTTGTACAGAT
>NZ_JBNLYC010000315.1:0-3009 GCF_050172015.1 Bacillus sp. GMa5/1
GTAAAAATATATCGTATTAAATTCTTTAAACAGGGATCAACTTGCAAGAAGCAAAGCATAATCTTCCAAGGGCGTATTTCAAGAAATCTCCTAATTTTAGCCGTGTTATAGATGTTCATGAGAGTTTCATTCTTATAACACACATTATGATATATGATAAAGGTATTAACACAAGTTTAAATCATAAGAACGAATTATTTTATTTATAAAGTATATGAATTATGAGAATAGCCACCTAACAAATAAGAAATGGAGTGTCTTTTTATTTAGTAATCTTGCGTCTCCAAACATCCTTACAGGCTGTTTGAGGCGCAAGATGTTTAATACTGTAGGAATAAAAAAATGAACGCTTACGAAACGTTAATTTAACGGTTCGTAAAACGTGAACGCTATGCGTTCACAAGGAATTCGGTACATTAATATTATACGTTTAGATATAAATATATCTAAACGTATAATGTGGCTTTAGGATAGATATGTCTTATTTAACAGTGTTGATAACGCGTATAAATTAGTAATAATGAACGCTGCGATGGTATGGTGCTTTTTTATTATTACAAATCTTAAGATTTATCCTAAGTTAATGTTAAGCTTAATATAACAAATGCAATCTGATAAATTTATTAAAGTAGGCTGGAGATATATGAAGTATCTTTGGAATCCATAAGGCAGGACAAAGAGATAAGTAGTTGTGATTATGCTAAAATCTTTTTTAACTTAAGTGTTATTGAGTGTTTTTCATGTGAACACTACCCGTTTTTTTGGCGTTTACCTCTTTAATATCAATATCCTGAGTTGTTTAAAGGATACAATTTATGCTAAAGCAATATATAAAATCTGATAGGGTGTATCAATTAATAGTCCATAATAAAGCTGTATGTTTCTAGGTTGTACTAAATAATGAACGTTATAATAACGACCCTGACTATGCTATATATTTCATAAAGTATTTTAAGCAAGTGGTATGAAATAAAGTAGTTGCTAAATTAAAAATAGTTGATGTTAGTAGACTATGTTCAAAGTATGATTACGGAAATATAGACATTAATTGGCGTGTTCTTCCTGTGGTACATATCTTATTAGCAAAGTTTTAAATTATAAGAGCGATAAGGATCGTCTAAAAGGCCTAGGAGCTATGTGATAGCGGCCTAACAAATTAAAGAATGGAAAATTTTCTGTGTTTAGTGTTTTGAACTTGAAACGATCTGTAAGGATATTAGATGGCAAGTATTTTAATACAATAAAAAAACGATATGAGCGCTTACAAAACGTTAAATTAACGTTTTGTAACTAATGAACGCATAGCGTTCATTAGAGATTCAGTGCATAAATATAGTGATTTTCCTTTAAGGATGACATAATGTAACTTTAGAAGTAAAGATATGGCCTTTAATAATAGCGTTTATAACGCATAGGATTTAATAATAATGAATGCTGTGATTGATGACATTTATATGAAAAAATTTAATCTGGCAAAATGAATTAAAGAAGACTAGAAAAAGCATGGAGTTTCCTATACAGGTTTATAATGTGGTTAAGAAATTAGAGGATTTGTCAATCTTCCCTAAAAATTGACAAAGTAAACACTTAACTAATTTTAGGAAATAGGATTAACATGTTTTTATTAGCGATATAGAGAGTTTTTGGAATCCATAAGAAAGGTCCAATAAGATATGTTAAGAAAAATATATTGGATAACTGGGTACTTAGTATTCTTGAGGTAATGGATACCTAAGTACAGAAGCCAAACGGTTTCTAATTCAGTAGGCTATCCCGATAGTTCTTACGTTTAGCTTCATTTCTAAGATTGAGCGCTGTGTTACGATCTCTATCATGACGTGTGCCACAATAAGGATAATCCTACTCACGAATGTTTAGATTTTTAGCATCTATGTTTTTATAGTTGCAATTGGAACATAATTGACTAGAAGCAAATGTTTTAGATATTACAACTAATTGTTCACTACACCACTTTACTTTATATTTCAACATTGTTTGAAATTGTGACCAAGATATGTCACTAATCGCTTTTACAAGCTTTCTATTTTTGAGCATACCACTGAATTATAAGTATTCTTTACCAATGACATGATGCTTTTTGATGATTTTAGTAGAAAGTTTATGTAATTAATCAACCCTTATAATAGCATCATGTATCACAGGCTATTTATTCTAGTTAGGATTAGTAACACAAGTTGTAAAAAACTACATATTCGTGTTGTAAAGATGAGCAAAAAAAAAACGGTAGCTACCGCTTTTTTTTGCTCAATTAGATATATTTGATAAAAAACGTATATCTGATTTAATTTAAATTAAATAAACGTTGAATGAACGTTTTTTTGGTGTTATCTTGCTGTTCTTGGCGATCTTCATTTAATAGTTCAATTGCTTTATCCAGTTTTTCTTGTAATAACTGAATCTGTAGATCTTTGTCTTCTTTTTCTGAGCGTTCCTGTAATAACAATTTAATGATATCTTGGTTTTGTTGTACAATTTTATCTTGTTGCTCAAGCATGTGAGAAAATTTTTCTTGAATCATCAAAATATCAGTTTCTGAACGTTTTCTGAGCGTTACTTGAACTTCATTTTCCTCATGAACGCTATCCGTTTTCTGAGCGTTCTCTTCAGTATTTTCCATGCTTCTTGTTGCAGCTTCTTCTAGTTTCCAGTTTTGATTTAAGTATTCTTTCATTTGCTTTAAGATATCTATATCATTCTCATAGTAAATTCGTTGATTACGCTCATTTCTTTCAAATATATATTCCATTTTTTCTAGTTCAATTGACCATCTGCGAAGTGTATTGGTGTTTATATCTAGTTGTTTTGCTACTTCTTGTGCAAAATATCCATATTCCAAACTTCACACCTCCATTATTTGTATGTTAGATATTGATTCGTTCTTGAAATGATCTTTCCTTTAAGAGTAGAAATTTTTATAGGCAGGCATCTAATCATTTGTACTCATATCAGTTTGTTTGTATACATACTTATATATTAAGTCAGTCTATA
>NZ_JBNLYC010000316.1:0-3002 GCF_050172015.1 Bacillus sp. GMa5/1
TCATTAGTGAAATAGTTTATACCTGTAGTTTAAGCGGCTTAAATCCTATATTCTAATGGGATTAAGCCGTTTAATTTTTATTGATTACATTCGTTATTGTAAAACTGGATATACTTATATATTGTTTATATGAGTAATAGTTTTCGCACTTCACCGCCCCCAAAAAAATAATTCCATTGGTCTGCTTTAAGTTGATTAAACATACGTTTCTATCCTCAGTTGATAGGTATGTATGTTTAATCCTATATTTAATTTTTTTAATAATTGTGTAATTTATTCACAAAACACTCATCCAATAGTAGAAATAATCCCTCTTATAAGTTAAATAAAATTAATTTAGGAATAAAAGTAAGTCTATGACTTATTTTTACACGTATCTCGGCTGTACCCCATCGCTATCAAGCTAGGGTTTTGAAATACCCCCGAAACGAAAAAAACGAGTTGAATTCATATAAATCGCTTTTGGAAAATTGATAATTTTGTTTAGGGGATTACTAAAAGAGTCTTCATAGTTTAAAGAGTAAATGGAAGTGCGAAAAGCTAGTATTTTACTAGCTTTTTTATCAGTAAAAAGTCATATGCTTTTTATCTTCTTTATAATATTGTAAACGATCTTGTAAAGTACCAGTATGAAATTCAAACTTGTGATCATCTGGATCTGTAAAATAAATAGACCGTTTATCTCGTTCATCTTTTTGGGGTATCTCGTTTTTCTTTGACTGATGTCGATGTTGTCATGCCTATATTTGTATGTCCTAAGATATTACTTGCAATTATCCAGAAGTTTTTGCACCAAAACATCATATAAACTCCACATATCTCTAAACAATCTACATTTAAACTCCAGATGGATACTTTACTATGGCATCAAGGAGGTTAGAGAACATGAATTTTATCAAACGATCATTTTTGAGTTTACAATCAAGAAAGGGAAAGTCACTTATATTACTTGCTATTTTTCTAGTTGTTATTAATTTGGTATTCGCTGGTTTTACGATTCAAAGTGCATCCAGTAAAGCAACAGATTTGGCTAGACAACAATTAGGAGCTGATATCAACTTAAGAATCGATATAAATAAGTATTTGGAAGAACAAAACAGTAATCAGAATGCTAATGAAGCAAGAAAGGTACCAAGTATTGAAAAAAAAGAAGCTGATAAATTAAAGAACTCTAAGTATTTAGATCACTATAATTATCTAAAAAGTGCTATTGCTGAGCTGAAAGAGCTTCATAATGTCGAACCATCTGGAGGAGCTCAATCATTTGGTCCAAATAATAATTTGAATTTCACTTTACAGGGTATTAGAGACTTTTTTTCATTAGAAGCTGCTCAAGACAAAAAATTAAAACTTGTTGAAGGAGAGGGAATTACGTCAAAAACAGTAGGAAAGAACGTTGCTATGATTGAAAAAAAACTAGCTGAAAAAAACAATTTAAAAGTGGGTGATAAATTACAGATAGGTGAAGTAATGGATGAGGAACTTACCACGAAAGAGCTAGAAATTATAGGTATATATGAATCTAAAGAAGAGGCTCCATCTTTTGGAGGACAATCTTTTGCTTTATTAGAGCCTGCTAATCAAATATATGTACCGTATTCTGTTATGACTTCACTGGAAAATGCAATCTATTCATTAAAGGATCCTAAGGATATTGATGCATTTAAAGAAGAAGCAAAAAAATTGGGGTTACCAGCGTACTATGAATTAGATGCACAAGATAACGTTTATAAACAGATGATTGGTCCAATCGAAAATATTGCATCTTTTTCGAAAACAATTGTAATTATGGTGTCTATTGCAGGTACAACAATTTTAGGATTAATAATTATGCTCTTTATTAAGGAACGTAGAAAAGAAATGGGAATTTTGTTATCTATAGGCGAGAAAAAGTGGAAGCTAATGGGTCAATTACTAGTTGAGGTATTATGTATTGCTGTATTAGCTTTTGGTTTATCTTTAGCAACTGGAGAGAAAGTTTCTCAAAAAGTGGGTGATAATCTGTTATCTAGTGAAATAGAAAAGAATGAAGATAAACCGGAAGATCCTATAGCAAAATTCAGTGGTAAACCTGCTGCAGACGTAGATCCAGTTGATGATATTGATGTAAGTATTTCAACTGAAGATTTAGGAAAAGTAGGAGGGATTGGATTAGGAATCGCTATGCTAGCAACGATTCTTCCGGCATTATCAATTCTTCGTTTAAATCCAAAACAGATTTTATTAAAAGATGAATAAGGAGAATTTATATGGAGACAATTTTACAGTTTAAAAATATTAATTATCATTATGAAAGTAATAATAAGAGAACTACAATCTTACAAAATGTAAATTTTTCTTTTCAAACTGGAAGTTTTTATACTATCTTAGGGCCATCCGGTTCAGGGAAAACAACAACTCTTAGTTTAGCCAGTGGATTAGATGTTCCAAACAGTGGATATGTCTTATATAAAGGAATGGATATACGTAAAATTGGTCTCGACTCCTATCGAAATCAGTATGTATCAATTATCTTTCAATCTTATAATCTCATTACTTATATGACCGCACTTCAAAATGTTATAACAGCAATGGAAATAACAGGAGTCGATGTAAAAGATAAAAAGATAAGAGCATTGGATCTAATAAAAAAGGTAGGATTGACAGATATAGAAGCAAAAAGGAATGTGCTACAGCTTAGCGGTGGTCAACAACAACGTGTCGCAATCGCTCGTGCATTATCCTGTAATGTAGATTTGTTAATTGCAGATGAACCGACTGGAAACCTAGATCAAGAAACGTCCATGGAAATTATTGAGTTGTTTAAAGAGTTAGCACATAAAGAAAATAAATGTATTATTGTTGTAACTCATTCACAAGACGTAGCCAAACAGTCAGATAAAGCTGTTTATCTACAAAAACAGAATTTAGTTGTACAAGATGTTTTTTGAAAAAGGAATGTGTTTACTTTAGAGAAAACAAAGAATGACTTAACTTCAAAGTAACTGGAAGTTCAATTTATA
>NZ_JBNLYC010000317.1:0-2950 GCF_050172015.1 Bacillus sp. GMa5/1
ATCGAACATTTGAGGAAAATCGTACCAAAAACGCAATATATTTAGACTATATACAGAGCATAAAATCTATGATCATTAATACGTATATTATGGAGGATGTTTTATATAGACGGCCTAAAAAGTAAAACAAAGCTTTTAGAATGGAGCCTATTGATAGAACAGGGGGAGTTTTATGTTTGTTACTGTCGAGAAAGATGTGCATATTTTTGTGCAAGACGTTAATCCTGGTCCAGGTAGTAAGACTGTTTTCTTCGTTCACGGATGGCCTTTAAATCATCAAATGTATCAATATCAACTCAATGTTTTACCAGAGCATGGCTTTCGTTGTATCGCCATGGATATACGAGGGAATGGGCAATCTGATAAGCCATGGACTGGTTACACGTATGATCGATTAGCCGATGATATCGCAATTGTTCTAGAAGCACTCCAAGTAGAGAACGCTACATTAGTCGGTTTCTCAGTTGGTGGTGCTCTTTCTATTCGCTATATGTCTCGCTATCATGGGCGCCGCATTTCTAAGCTCGCATTAATTGACGCTGTCTCCCCCTCTTTCGTTAAAAATCAAGAGTCCCCTTACGGTGTACCGAAAGAACAAGCAGATGCTCTCATTAATCAAATGTATGCTAATTTACCAAAATTTTTAAATGACGTATCTTTATCCTTTTTCAATAGAAACTTAGGGACTGCAACCCTTGAATGGTTTTCTTATCTCGGTATGCAGTCCGCTTCTTATGCCCTTATCAAAATTTTACAAGCAGCTGCAAATGAAGATGTAACGAAAGATTTAAATAAAATTAACGTCCCAACAAAAATCTTCCACGGCGTTCACGACCAACTAATTCCTTACAAAAGTGCTGAGCTTACGCAACAACGAATTAAAAATTCTCAGTTACATGCTCTTACAAATAGTGGTCATGGTTCACCAATCGATCAAGCGGATGAATTAAATAAAGAACTGATAAAATTTTTACAAACATAACAACTGCAATATAAGAATGAAAGTTAACATAATCGTTTTTTATAAAACATAAAATTCACACATTTCTCACAAATACACAAATAAAACGATTACATTTTCATATATACTAAATGTACAAGTAATACTCCCTAAACCCAGCTTGTCTGGTTACCCCGTTAAATACTATGAAAAAAGAACTTGTATCGTTATACAAGTTCTTTTTGTTTCTTTTATTTAAAGAGGATATCTGTACTATATTGATTTCCAACGAGTAAATCATATTGGAGCATTTTATATTGCTCTAACATTTCTTTTTGTTTCTTTGTTAAATCATTGATTACTTCTCCATTTTTATCAACTTTTAATTCATCTCTAAGCACTGGTATTTCCTTGTAAAGTTCCGATAAAAATTGATAAAATAAGGATTTATTTAATCCTGCATAATCAAAAATAAGATTAGAAAAATGAATTGGGCTTACTAAACCTAAATTATCATTTGGCATATCAAAGTTTGCATACATTAATAGCGGCGTTTGCGCCATCGCTAAACGTTCACTCGGTGTTTTTTCATTCGTTATATACCCGTTTTCTTTATAAAAAGATTTATTTGTTCCTAATGATGGAAGATGATCTCCAAAGAATACTAATAATGTAGGTCTATCTAAATTATCTAGTTGCTCTATTAAATATTGAAGTGCCTCATCTGAACGTCTTAATCCTTCTGTATACGTCTCTAATTCTCCCTTTGATTCTTCATTTTCTAGCCCGCTAATTTCTATTAGGTTTTCACCAAATCGGTCCTCTGTAAATGGAAAATGATTTTGCATAGTAACTGCATGAATAAATGTAGGTTGTTTTTGTTTCTCTAACTCAGCAATTATCTCTTTACTCATCGCTAAATCACTAATATAATCTCCATCAATATCCACATTTTCCATCGTGTCATCTGCATTAAATTTATCAAATCCTAACACCTTATATACATCATCACGTTTAAAGAATGTGCGACCAAATGAATGAATTGCACTTGTGTAATACCCTTCTTTTTTCAACGCCGTAGGGATTGATGGAATTTCTTTCTTATTTGTAATAACCTGCTGATATGGTATAGAACCTGGCTTTAACAAACTCATTGAATAACTTGTTAATGCCTCAAATTCAACGTTCGCTGTATTTCCCCCAAATGTAGGAGAAATAGTTTGTCCCCCAGGAAAGTTTTCTATATAATGATGCAAATTTGGTACAGGATCTTCACTAAAAGAAAGGTTGGTTACTTTCGTCGGATCCCAAAACGATTCACTCATTACAAAAATAATATTCGGTTTCTCTTTTTTCTTTTGATTCCCTATATTTCCACTATATTGTTTTTTTATATCGTTTGCTATTTGAAGCATATTTTCTTTAGAATAATTTTTTGGTTTTTCCATAACTGTTGTATCTAAATTGCTAATAAACCCAAGTACAAAACCATTTG
This sequence comes from Bacillus sp. GMa5/1, assembly GCF_050172015.1. Lineage (NCBI taxonomy): Bacteria > Bacillati > Bacillota > Bacilli > Caryophanales > Bacillaceae > Bacillus > Bacillus sp. GMa5/1. The sequence goes on from NZ_JBNLYC010000317.1 coordinate 2,436, forward strand.
AAGCGTAGTTCTCATTTTGATTCCACAAAACAAAATCTACACCTGATTTTTGAAATACTTTATTCATAAATGTATTCGCAAAATTACCGTACGCATATAGAACAAAAATAGATCCTACTACTAATAAGGCTCTTATTCCTAGATGAATCTTTACATTTTGAATATACCTTCTCATATATATCCCTGCTACAATACAAGCTACGATACTTACGATAATGACAAAAATATAACTCCAACTAAAATAGTCCATCACCATCGGTATAACAGATTGCATATGCGTAATTTGTGTGAAATCAGAAGGATATAACGGATCACCTCTGAAAATAAGCTTCAAATAATTCACAATACATAAAATGACTAACGTACAGCTCGTTAAAACCATACTTAGAAAAACCTTACCTATTAAATTATATACAAGAATATATATTGCATAAATTACTACAAAACTTAATATAAACTGCATATTATAAAAGTAAATCCAATTCATTGCCTCTATGAAACTCATATTAACTTGC
>NZ_JBNLYC010000318.1:0-2922 GCF_050172015.1 Bacillus sp. GMa5/1
CGAAAGTCCTAACATTAAAATCTATTTAACTATATATATAATTAAAAGAAGGTCCTAAGATGCAGACGAACACTAATACTATAGAGGACATCTATCAGGAGATATTAGATGGAAAAAGAAATAGATTCCCACCAAACACTTGGAAATTAGATAGAAATAATCAATTGGCCAGAAGAGTAACAAAGTATTTAGTAACAAAAATTTTGAATTGGAATGAAGAAGAGATAAAACAGAATTGGAATAACAAATTGATTGCAAAGTATCGATTACGTGGTGTATTGAAGCACAAATATAATAATAGTCCATATGTGATGATTAATGATTTATATCCGAATCAATTTAAAGAATGGGAATTTAGAATGACACCATTAAATTTTTGGACGAAAGAAAAGGCTCTACAATTATTAAAATGGTTAATTGAAGAAGAGGAGAAATTACCACCACAAAAACTCTTACAAATTTATGGGCAAAAATGGTTAATTGAACATCGACTAAGTGCACCTCTAAGGGTGATTTGGAATGGAAGCCCGTATGCGATGATTAATGATTTATATCCAAATCGATTTAAAGAATGGGAATTTAATAAGGCTCCTAATAAGTTTTGGACGAAAGAAAAAACATTACAAGCACTAAAATGGACAATTGAAGAAAAAGAAAAATTAAATCTGGATCAATTGAAGAATATATACGACAATAAATGGTTAGCCCAATCAGGATTGCGTGGAGCCTGTCAATTATATTGGAATGATAGTCCATATGCAATGATTAATGATTTATATCCAAATCAATTTAAAGAATGGGAATTTAAGATGACACCTAGTGGTTTTTGGACGAGAGAAAAAGCGCTAGATGCATTACGGTGGACAATTGAAGAAAAAGAAAAGCTGACAGATAATCAATTATTACAGCAATACACAATGCAGTGGCTTAAAAGCCATAGACTATGGACACCTGTAGTAAGATACTGGAATGGAAGCCCATACGCAATGATTAATGATTTATATCCAAATAAATATATAAAAAGTGCATTCAGAGGATATATAAATAAAGCTTAATATTATTAGACATAACTTAAGTGAACTACCCGCGACTTAACGTCCTAACAGACTGTTTGAAGTGGGGGCTTCTCGGTTAGTCGTTACTTTTGGTAGCTAACGAATTCGTCCTAAGACAGCCGAGCTAACTCCCTTGTTCCAAGGGGTTATTTTATTGCTATCTATGCTAACGCTAATAGGCGTATTGCTTCATTTTTGATATTGATAGCTGCGTTATAATCTCTATCGAGATTTACACCGCATATACAAGAATAGACTCGCTCAGACAATGACATATTTTTCACATTTCCACAACTGCTACATGTTTTTGTGGAAGGAAACCATTTGTCTATTTTCACAAGCTGTTTGCCTTGTTCATTTAGTTTATAAGCTAAGAAAGAAGTGAACATACCCCAAGCATTATCAGCGACGCTTTTTCCAAAATGAAGTGCTTGCGATATTCCCTTCATATTTAGATCTTCAATAGCTACAACATCAAAATGAGTAGCTAACTCTTTAGACTTATGATGAAGGAAGTTCTTACGTTGGTTTGCTACTTTTTCATGCAGCTTAGCTACACGGATACGTTGTTTATTCCAACGCCCTGAACCTTTTGTACGTCTTGATAATACTCGTTGCGCCTTTGCTAATCGGTCTAACATTTCACGATAGAACTTAGGATAATTGGCTCTCTCATCCTCAGAACTGACGTATAATTGATCCATCGCAAAGTCTAATCCAACAACTGTTTCTACTTCTTTTTGTACGATCTCTTTTTCGTATTCAGTCAAAATAGACACATAGTATTTACCAGTAGGTGTCATAGAAATCGTACATGACTTGATTATATGGCCTTGTGGTATTTCTCTATGCTGTTTGATACGTACCATTTTCAGTTTTGGCAATTTGATATGACCGTTAAGCAACATAATATTTCCGTTCACTACATTCGTTGTATAAGACTTTCTGTCTTTTTTGCTTTTGAATGTTGGGAAGTCATTTTGACCACGAAAGAAATTTTTATAGGCAGTTTGCAAGTTTAGTTGAGCATTTGCCAAAGCTAATGAATCAACTTCTTTTAACCACTCAAATTCTGCTTTGTATTTCGCAGGAGTGGGAAGCTTTTGTTTCTTTAGTTGATCCTTATCATCTTTATGTTTTTCATACGCTTCTCTCCGTTCAGCTAACATTCTGTTATACACGAAACGTACACAACCGAAGGTTTTACGCATAAGATGTGCTTGGTCTTCTGTTGGATACAAACGGAATTTATATGCTTTATTCTGCTTTGTCATATCATTTCACCTCACTTTTCACTTTGATTTTCAATATATGTTTTTACTACGTCTATTGGCGAACCACCAGTAGTTAGCAAGCAAAAACTTCTTGACCAAAACATCTCTTTCCAAAGTTTCTTTTTCACTTGTGGAAAGTCTCTTTTAATAAGTCGAGAACTTGCACTTTTATAAGCATTGATGAATTTTGTCATTTCTGTATTAGGGTGTGCCTTGAACAAAATATGAACATGGTCTACATCATGATTCCATTCAACTAATGTGATGTTATAGTTTTCAGATAGTCGAACAAACATATCTTTTGCATAGTCTGACATATCATCAAACACATTTCTTCTGTATTTCACGACCAACACAAGGTGATAATACAACAAGAATACTGAATGGTTATTACTATCTAATTTCATTTATATACCAATCTTTATCATTTATAAGACTGATTATATCGGAGGCAAAATAAAAAGGAAAACCTTTTGGCTACGCCAAACCGAAATTCATCTCCCACCTACCGTTGGGCTACGCCCTTCACACGCTTGAGGAAGGAGAATTCTTTCGGGAAATTCGTTAAAATGAAAGCTTAACTTGATAAGCAG
>NZ_JBNLYC010000319.1:0-2915 GCF_050172015.1 Bacillus sp. GMa5/1
TATAAAAAGAAAAGGTACATCCCAAATGAGAAGAATCCTACTTGTCCAAACATGTAGGTCGTGATAACCTTTGTCTCTGATATATCTCATTTATAGTTTGTTTAATTGACTATGTCTTTTAGAATACATAAAATATACTATTATCCCTATAAATAACCAAATACCGAAATAAACCCAAGTTTTTAAAGGTAGATTTACCATTAAGAATAAGCAACATGTTATTGAAATAATCGGTAAGATTGGTACCAGTGGTACCATGAAACCACGTTTTAAATTTGGATGTGTTTTACGAAGAATAATAACTGACACACCAACCATCGCAAATGTTAATAACGCTCCAATATTCGCTAAATTCGATAATTCTTTTAAATCGATAAATCCAGCAATTAAAGCACTACCAATACCTGTTAACCAAGTTGAGAATACTGGTGCTTCTGTCTTCTTATTAATTTTCGCAAACGATTTTGGTAATAAACCGTCACGACTCATCGCAAAGAATACACGTGTTGTTGCATAAATGTAAGCGAAAATTACAGCCATAATACCAATTACAGCTCCAACTGCGATTATACCCGCTACTTTATCTTGTCCTACAACTTCTAATACGTAGGCCATTGCTTCTGGTACATCTAATTCCTTATAAGAAACCATACCAGTCATCACAAGGCAAACTATAACATAAATAATTGTACAAATAACTAGCGAAGCAATAATACCAATCGGTAAATCACGTTGTGGATTTTTTACTTCTTCAGCAGACGTTGCTAACGCATCAAATCCTAAAAAGGCAAAAAATACTGCAGCTCCTCCGGCAAAGATTCCGCTTATACCATAAGGTGCAAACGGGATCCAGTTTTCTGGTTTTACGTAAAATATACCAACTGAAATGAATAAAACAACAATACCAATTTTTATTAATACCATTGCGTTATTCACTCGCTTACTTTCTTTCGTGCCTTTTGATAATAACCAAGTTAATACCAAAGTAATGATTACTGCTGGTAAGTTAACGATTCCACCTTGTGTTGGAATTGTTAAAAGTGATTTTGGTATCTCAATCCCAAATCCGTTTACTAAGTTGTGAAAATAGCCTGTCCATCCACCCGCTACTGCGGCAGTTGTAACTATATATACAGACAATAAAGTCCATCCCATTAAGTGGGCTACAAACTCACCAATCGTCGCATATGAATAGGTGTATACACTACCCGAGACTGGAAGAGCAGATGCGATTTCCGCATAACATAGGGCTGCAAACCCACAAACAATTGCGGCAATCATAAATGAAAAAATAACTGCTGGACCCGCATCTCTTGCGGCTACTAATCCAGTTAATACAAGTACTCCTGTACCAATTATTGCACCTATCCCTAGCATGGTAAGGTCAAATGCGCCCAACGTTTTTGTCAAAGTCTTACTTTTACTATCTTCTAACAATTTCCTTACTGATTTTTTCCTAAATAAGTTGGCCATAACACACGCCTCCATTTATTTAAAAAGGAGCTAAGATATCGTCTCCTAGCTCCCCTTAAGTAAATAATTTTATTTTATAAGATTATTCAATCGTTATTTTACCTCATTGGCAACAAAGAAATGCTCACATACACTTGAAATACGTTTTAAATCCACATTGCCACCTGAAATAACCGCTACTACTTTTTTACCCTGTACATATTTATCAACTTTGCCTGCAAGAAGAGCGGCTGTGGCTAATGCTCCCGCGCCTTCTACGACAGCTTTTCCGCGTTGCATTAAGTCTTTCATTGCTACTTCTAATTCTTCTTCCGATACAGTTACAATTTCATCTACTAGGTCTTTTACAATTTCAAAGGTTAAATTTCCAGGTATTTTTACTGCACAACCATCCGCTATTGTTGGTGCTTGATAGTGTTCCAAAATTCTCCCCGCATCATAAGAAGCTTTCATTCCATGAACATTATCAGCTTGAACCCCAATAATATTAATGGAAGGATTAAATGATTTCAGTGCTACAGCAATCCCTGAAATAATTCCTCCTCCACCAATAGGTACAATAACAGTATCAACATCCCACATATCATCCAGAATATCTAACCCAATTGTCCCTTGGCCAGCCATTACTTCTACATCATCATATGGATGTAGGTATGTTTCGCCTGTTTCTTTTATAATCTCTTCACATTTTGCTTTTGCATCATCAAACGTATCACCGTATAAAATAACTTCAGAACCATATCCTCTCGTCGCATCCACTTTAGCTTGCGGTGCAGAGGTTGGCATCACAATTTTACTTTTGATTCCAAGTAAATGAGAAGATAATGCGACACCTTGTGCATGATTTCCAGCTGAGCAGGCGATTACACCACGTTCTTTTTCTTCATTTGTAAGTTGAGAAATTTTATTAAATGCACCACGAAACTTGAATGAACCTGTTAACTGCATGTTTTCCAACTTTAAATAAATTTCTCCACCGGTTTTACTAGTTAAATAGAAAGATTTAACCAAAGGTGTTTTTCGGGCATTTACATCAAGAATTTCTTTGGCTTTTTTAATGTCAGTGATATCTAACAATACGTTTTTGGTAATCATACTAACACTTCTTTCAATTGTTTAAAGTCCAAACCTAGCGTCATACCTAAATTTTCATAGGTAATAATACCTTTATATACATTTACCCCAGATGCTAATGATGATTTATTTTGAATTGCAATTTCTAATCCATCTTTAGAAATTGCTAGTAAATACTCAATATTTCCATTTGCCAAAGCCATAGTTGAAGTACGTGGGGTGGCACCAGGCATATTTGGTACTGCATAATGAATTACGTCATGTTTAATAAATACAGGATTATCATGAGTTGTATAATGATCAATAGTTTCTACTGTACCACCTTGATCTATTGCGATATCCACAATGACACTTCCTGGCTTCATAGA
>NZ_JBNLYC010000320.1:0-2903 GCF_050172015.1 Bacillus sp. GMa5/1
TTCTACTTAATGAAATGTACCTATAAACGGACATTATAGCATCGATTTATTGAACTATTGGAGTAGGATTACTATAGAAGGTTACATAGGGATAGCATCAGGAAAATGCCAATTTACAACGATAAGGGAATTCAAAATTAAAAAGCCCAACTTCTCTGCAAATCAAAATAGAGAAATTGAGCTTTTTAGTTATTTCATTTCTTTATTGAATTCATTAACTGGAAGAAGTATTCAGGTTTATAAGTCTTATTTAGGTTATACCATGAATGTAATGCATCTGGTGTAAATACATCTATTTTTTTAAGTACCTCCATTGCAAATTCCAGAGGAGCTATTCCTGATGCAGTAACTAAATTCACATCAGATACCGCAGATTCCAACTCATAGAACTTTTCTCCTTTATAGTTAGGACATACCATTTTAGTATATTCTAAGTTATTACTTGTATGCTTTCTAGTATCCAAGTATCCCATATTCGCGAGGGCATCAGTTGCACCACAAATTGCAGCAACAATAGTGCCAATCTTTAAAGCTTGGCCAATTCTTTCCAAGATAGGTTGATGAATTTCTTCACTCCAAGTAGTCCCTCCGGGTAAAATTAAAAGATCTTTACTCTCAAGAGTACATTCATCAAGGGAAATATCTGGTTTTATGCTCAGTCCTCCCATAGTAGTAATCATTTCTTTATTAGCTCCTACTGTAATTACTTTTAAAGGTGCTAAATCTTTTTTGAAATATCTTCCTGAGTTTAGTTCAGCAATTAAATATCCATATTCCCAGTCCGACATTGTATTAAATACATATAAAAAAGCTTTTTTTGTTTGCATCTAATAACACTCCAATCACAATTTATATAGCTATTATAATATAACTTCCCTGACAGTTAACGTCAGGGAAGTTATCATACTTGATGAAATTTTATTAATTCAGACAGAACTTCAATAATTCTATTCTTAAGACTTATTGGCTCAATAACTTTAATAGATTTATTGTACGGTAAAAGTAAATAAGGTACATATGTGTGTATCATGTCTTTTTCAAGAAGAAACACTGCTTGATTTGAAGTCCGTTCTTGTAAATAATGTCCTAAAAACCAATGTTGGCAAATATCAGCCAATACACTTTTATCCCCATTAATAACCAAAGAAATAATAATTTCCTTATCTTCTATAGGTGGAAGAAGACTTTTTATAAAAAAGTCACGTGCTGAAAAATTTTCTGGCTGGTTAAACTTATTTTCGGTTAACATTAAACTTTCAATTCGATCTACTCTAAAACTACGTATATCATTCCTAAGATGACAAAATCCAATCATATACCATTTATTATTCCAATAGATAATTCTGTATGGATCGACCAATCTATAATTTAATTGCTTTTCGCCACTTTTATGGTAAAGAATTTTTACTGAGTACCCTTCAGCTACGGCCTGCTCCAACTCCTTCAAAAAAGTTTCTACAGAGAGTGAATTTAATCGACTTATTACTTCAAGACTAGTTAAATGTTGGTTTATTTTTGTTTCCTGCTCTTGATTTGAGTATTTACTTAGTTTTGAAATGGCCCTATTTAACGCTTCACCTCCATAATATCCGGCTTCTTCTGCAAAAACAGCAGCGTGAAATAGTGAAGTTTGCTCCTCAAAATCAAAAAAAAGAGGAGCCTCTACAAAATTGTTCAATAAAGTGTATCCACCGTTATGGCCTGGTTCTGAAATTATAGGTACGCCACTAGTTGAAATTGTATCAATATAACGATACACAGTTCTTATATTTATCTCTAACTTTTCTGAAATCTGTTTTGCAGTAATTTTTTCACCTGAACGTAGCATCCATAGAATTGCTAGCATATTGTCAATTTTAGGCATATAATTTCACCTCTATATGAAACTTATTTTCTATTATATATTTCCGATATTTGGTATAACTCATCAACTGTTCCTTTCCGATAGCTTTCTATATAATGAGGCCTAGACACATTTGTAATTTCATAAGTTTTTATTTACAGTCATATCTCCCTCTCTATAAAGCTTTACTGCATAATTCATTCCTGCATGATTTTTATGGTACTTCTTTGACCGACTTTTAAACTTTCCTTATTTCTTAGCTAGTTCAATGCCTTCACGCTATCGCATACGGATAAGATCACGTTCTAATCGGTTTACACCCGCCATAACAGTAATTAAGAATTGGATGTAGGGATTATCTTCTTATAAATCTAGCCATGTATCTTTTAAGGATATTAAATTTGCCTTTTTACTCCGTATGTTATCGATTAATTCAAATAAATCTTTTGTACTACGAGTAATTCGAGTTAAGTCCGTAACATAAATGATGTCACCTTCTTGTATACCCTCTAACATTTTTCGGGATTTATTACAATACTTTGTTTATATGGAAAATTTTTCTCGAAATTAATATCCAGTCCGATTTCGTTCAGTTGCTGAAATGGCCTTGAAGAATTCTGGTTAATTGAACTGACACGTATAATAGCATAAATGGTACTGCAAGCGTAACTAGTTTCTTTACTTTCATATTAACCTTTTCCCTTAAAACTAAAGAGATTTATACCTATGCATATAAAAAGATACATCTTTTATATACTGTTGGTTAAATTTGGATGAATATTATTTTATATTGAAAAAATAAATACGTCAAAATTATTTTAGGGAAATTATAAAAATCATATTATATATAGATTAGCAAGCTAATGAAAAAATGCCAAAAAAAAAAAAACGAAAAACGTGTTTCTATCTGAGAATTCATAAGAAAGGATGACGTTTTTATTTCTATTTGTATGTGTAATAAATTACACCCATTTCCTTGAGAATTTTAAAGGTTTTCATCCCCAATACCTTACGAGTTATTGTTACAGATCTTGGTTTTGTACAAAAAATCGATAGAAAC
>NZ_JBNLYC010000321.1:0-2901 GCF_050172015.1 Bacillus sp. GMa5/1
TATTCCTAGCTTTATTAAGCTGTTTAGCTTACAGATAAGTGACATATTAAGGAGAAAAGAATAAATGATTGAGCTAAATAATATTTCAAAAGTTTATAATGAGTCTAAATCCAATGAAGTGAAAGTTCTTCAAAATATTGATTTAAAAATAGAAAAAAATAGTATGTTAGCGATTATGGGCCCGTCAGGGTCAGGTAAATCTACATTATTGAATATACTTGGTTGCCTAGATATCCCGAGTACGGGTACTTATAAATTGTATGATCAAGAATTACAATCTTTAAACCGAAGAAAATTAGCTACTATTCGAAATGAACACTTCGGTTTTGTTGTACAAGATTTTGCACTTATTGAGGACTACACTGTTATGAAAAATGTCGAAATTCCAATTTTGTACAGCAAGGACAAAACTAACAAAAAAGAAAGAGTGCTATCAATGCTTGATATGCTTGGTATGAAAGATAAATCATCTGAATATGCATATAATTTATCTGGAGGACAACGACAACGTGTAGCAATTGCACGAGCATTAATTAATAATCCGGATATTATTTTGGCAGATGAACCAACTGGAGCGTTGGATCAAAGAACAGGTCAGCAGGTTTTAGATATTTTTAAAACAATACATCAAGAACAGAAAAAAACTATTTTAATCGTAACCCATGATGATAAGATTGCGAAACAATGCGATGGAATAATAAACATAGTAGATGGAAAGGTGTACTGAAAATTTATTGACCTGAAATTATTTTTATAATATTTTCTAAGGGGGAAGGTAATGATGGATAATGGGAAAAAATGAGCTGTATGAATCTAAAAAAAGAATACAAGAAAATTGGATTCTGCCCTTAATAGTAATGGCTATATTAATTATCTTACTACGCTACTTTATATTTACTCCTGTAGTAGTTGAGGGGAACTCAATGATGTCAACTCTTCAGGACGGAGATAGAATGGTAGCGAATAAAATTGGATACAAACTAAATGGTCTAGAACGATTTGATATTTCAGTATTCAAACATAAAGATGGAATGAATTATATAAAACGTATTATTGGCCTTCCAGGGGATTATGTTGAATATAAAAATGACCAGCTATACATAAATGGTAAAAAATATAGTGAGGTTTATTTAGATAGTCAAAAAAAAGAGTTGGCAAGGGGTGAGTTACTTACTGATGACTTTAATATAAAAACATTGCCATCAACTTTTAGTAAAGTAGTTCCAGAGGGACACTATTTTGTATTAGGAGACAATCGCCGTGGTAGTAAAGATAGTCGTGATATTGGTTTTATATCGGCAGATAATATTATTGGAAAAGCAAATGTTGTTTTTTGGCCTATGAATGAGATAAAAATTGTCAAATGAAAAAAATGGTTGATAATTGGATAGCAATTTATTTTATAGGTTAACTACTATTGATTTGGAATATTTTGTATTAACACCCCTTTTCGGGGGATGGGCAAAGAAACCCATTTTAGATAAAAAAAAGAATCCTTAATAGCTTAAGGATTCTTCCCAATCCGTACACCCTTTTGATTAATGCAATAATGAATTCTCTTTCTTTTCTCTCATATACACTGCAAATTGTATCATTTCTTCTTGGGTAAATTGTCTTCCTTCAGTTGCCCCTTGTTTAGCCGTCCCAATATATACTAAATCATCCCATTTAGAAAACGGTTCTTCTCCTTAAAAGACCATTTCACTATATCTTTTCCATTCCCCGTCAATGTTTACTACATTATATCTTCCCTCATTAGCTAAGAAACTCATTGCAAAGATTTTATCAGAGTAATAGCAATCACATTCCCTATTCGGATCGAGTAATTCTTCCCAACTAATATTAGTTATTAAATCTTCTTCTGGAATTTCACGTTTCTCTGTTTCAATAAGTTCATAAGATGAAATTGGTATATCGTCTAACTCATCATCATATACTTCTTTCATGATCCAACAGTCTTTACTAGCGCCTTCTGCATAATATTGATACCATCTATTGTCATGCGTTTTAAATACATAAATATATCCATTTGTAATTGTCTTACGATAAGTTTCAACGATATAACTGCGATCAAAATTCCCCGTTTGGTCATATAGTGTGTCATCATCATGATAAGTTTCGGTTTCAATAATGAGTTTCTTTTTCTCACCCTCAATTATATATTCATAGCCGTCGACTACTGGAAAGTCTTCTGGATAATCATTCATACACCTTTTTTCTATTAAGCAATCCTTTACTTATGGCTGCTTCAGGAATCTCTTCTAACTCTACGAACTTGTCAAATTCATTATTAATATCTATTCCATAAGGTTCTAATATTTGATGCAATTGTCTAGCAACCCTTGTTTCTTCATAAATCATATATTCATACTCTTTAGGATTGAAATCTGTTACTAAAACATATGTATCCAAAGGGTTTATCGTATATGTATTTACCCATTTATTAGGCTGATTGAAAACTCCGTGTGGGATTAAATATCCCCATAACACCACATACTTTTGAAATTTCTCTTCTGGTACTACAAAATACGAGGAACCATCGTTTGTTTCTCTTTCTAGTACACGTTTTCCACTGAACAATTTACGCATATACATACCCCCATGATTAGTACAAAATAATAAAATATAATGCTCATACTAAGTGTATCTTTGAATTAAAGTTTGATTAAAAAGTGCGTCTGAACCCTTACTTTACAGTAAAAAATAGAAGCTATTTTGAAAAAAGATTGATTAAAATAGCTTCTATTTTTGTGCATATATATTGTGTTTTTATAATAAAATTTGATTATTTTAGCAAGCGAATAGTGAAGATGTCCAACAGGCATATTTTTTTCTTCAGGTAATACTAAAGAAACTGCAAATTGTTCACCATGTTCGATTGTTTTACCACATTGTGAACAT
>NZ_JBNLYC010000322.1:0-2885 GCF_050172015.1 Bacillus sp. GMa5/1
TACACAATAAAAAATAGTCATTTCATGTATAGTAGGAGTAGTTGAAAATTTCACATCATTATTTGTGAAATACTTCACATGATTTAAGCTTTTACTTAATAGGCAAGATGAAAACAATAAGTTCCAACATTTTAAATCTATTTTTATAGTGATCTGGAGGCTTTAATATGACAAACAAGACGGATGAAAAAGAAGTACAAGCAATGGTCAACGTAGTAATTAAAGATGAAAATGATGTACAAGAAGTTGTTAATACTTTAGTTGAAAATGGAAAAGAAGCACTAAAAGCACTAGAATCTTATACGCAAGAGCAAGTAGATCATATTGTTCATGAAATGGCACTATCTGGATTAGATCAACATATGCCATTAGCAAAAATGGCAGTTGAGGAAACTGGTCGAGGTGTGTATGAGGATAAATGTACAAAAAATATATTTGCGACTGAATATATTTGGCATAGCATAAAAAAAGATAAAACTGTAGGAATTATTCATGAAGATCCACATGAAGAAGTCATTGAAATTGCCGAACCAGTAGGTGTAGTTGCTGGTGTGACACCAGTAACGAATCCTACTTCAACTACTATGTTTAAAGCAATTATTGCAATGAAAACAAGAAATCCAATTATTTTCGCTTTTCATCCATCTGCTCAGCGATGCTCTGTTGCAGCGGCTAAAATATTAAGAGATGCTGCAATTAAGGCAGGGGCACCGGAGAATTGCATTCAATGGATCGAAAAACCTTCTGTTGAGGCAACAAAAAGATTAATGAACCATGAGGGGGTTGCACTTGTTCTTGCAACCGGGGGTGCTGGAATGGTGAAGTCAGCATATTCTACAGGGAAACCGGCCTTAGGAGTAGGACCTGGGAATGTACCTTGTTATTTAGAGAAATCAGCACATGTAAAACGAGCTGTAAACGATTTAATTTTATCAAAAACATTTGATAATGGTATGATTTGTGCTTCTGAACAAGCAATCATTGTAGATAAAGAAATCTATAATAGTGTAAAAAAAGAAATGCAAGACAACAATTGTTATTTTGTTACCGAAGAAGAGAGAATAAAATTAGAGAAGCTTGTTATTAATGAAAATACATGTGCAGTAAATAGTGATATCGTTGGGAAATCAGCACATTATATTGCATCATTAGTAGGCATTAAGGTACCAGAAGATACAAAAATACTTGTAGCTGAAATTAAGGGAGTGGGTGCAGAATATCCACTATCACGTGAAAAATTGAGCCCAGTATTAGCTTGTATCAAAGCAAATTCACAAGAAGAAGGATTTAAATACTGTGAAGAAATGTTAAATTTAGGTGGCTTAGGGCATTCAGCGGTTATTCATTCTACAAATAAAGAAGTACAAAAACAATTTGGTTTAAGAATGAAAGCTTGTCGCCTTATTGTAAATTCACCGTCAGCACAAGGTGGGATTGGTGATATATATAACGCATTTATTCCATCTTTAACATTAGGTTGTGGATCATACGGTAAAAATTCTGTTTCTCAAAACGTAACAGCTACACATTTAATAAATGTAAAGCGTTTGGCGAATAGAAAAAATAATATGCAATGGTTCAAATTACCACCTAAGGTTTTTTTTGAAAAACATGCGACACAATATTTAGCTAAGATGCCAAACATTTCACGAGCATTCATTGTAACGGATCCAGGAATGGTAGAACTGGGATATGTGGATACAGTTACACATTACTTACAACAGCATTTAAATGATGTAAAAGTAGGTGTTTTCTCAGAGGTAGAACCAGATCCATCAGATGAAACAGTATTCAAGGGTGCTGAGATGATGAGAAGCTTCAAACCTGATGTAATTATTGCATTGGGCGGAGGTTCAGCAATGGATGCAGCAAAAGGAATGTGGCTATTTTATGAATATCCAGAAACAAAATTCTTTGGAATCAAACAAAAGTTTTTAGATATTAGAAAACGTACATGTAAATTTCCAACACTAGGGCAAAAAGCACAATTTGTTGCGATTCCAACAACATCAGGAACAGGGTCAGAAGTGACACCATTCGCGGTTATTACAGATAAAAAAAATAATATAAAATATCCACTTGCTGATTATGAATTAACACCAGATGTAGCGATTATTGATCCACAGTTTGTAATGACAGTGCCACCTCATGTAACAGCAGATACTGGAATGGATGTGTTAACACATGCAATTGAAGCATACGTGTCTATTATGGCAAATGACTATACAGATGGATTGGCCTTAAAAGCCATTGATCTAGTATTTAAATATTTACCGAGAGCATATAAAAATGGAAATGATGAAGAAGCACGTGAGAAAATGCATAATGCTTCTGCAATTGCAGGGATGGCTTTTGCAAATGCATTTCTTGGTATTAATCATAGTTTGGCGCATAAGCTTGGACCAGAATTTCACATTCCACATGGACGCGCTAACGCAATCTTAATGCCGCATGTAATTCGCTATAATGCTATTAAGCCGAGAAAACATGCATTGTTCCCAAAATATGAGCATTTTGTGGCAGATGAACGTTATGCATATATTGCAAGAACATTGGGGCTGCCAGCAAGTACAGTGGAAGAAGGGGTAGAATCTCTTGTGCAAGCAATTATCAGCCTTGGAAAAGAATTGAATATTAATATGAGTATTGCAGGACAAGGAGTAAAACAAGAAGCATTTGAAAATGTTGTGGATGTCTTATCAGAAAGAGCATTTGAAGATCAATGTACACCAGCAAATCCGAAACTTCCATTGATTTCAGAATTAAAAGAAGTATATAAACAAGCATATAAAGGTGTGTAATAAGTTAAGTAGGTATAACTTTTTAAGTTCATAGATTTTGTATTTGATATTTGTAAATGTATTGTATATGGATGTTAAGGGGAA
>NZ_JBNLYC010000323.1:0-2862 GCF_050172015.1 Bacillus sp. GMa5/1
TCAAATAAGAATTTATTATATGTATATAGTTGAGAAAAGTATTCCATATTTAAATCGTCGGTTCCTTCTACAATTTGATATTTATCTTTTCCAAAATCAAAATGTAAATGATTTTCCCACTAAGAATATAAGTAGGGTACTAATGTAACTCCTGGAAATGTTTGATTCACATATTCTTTTAATTGCATTTCCTTGTCCTTTCTCCTGTACAATTCCTTTTAAATCCCAGTATGCTTCTTCTAGCCATGGATGTATAACTTTCAATGTATCTTTCCTTTCCCACAAATATGAAATATATACAAAAGCTGCTTTTTCCAAAGATTTTTCCAATCCTTTTTTTATTTCTATTAAATATGGTGGTGTCCCTTTTTGATCCCATTCTATTTTATCTGCAACAAATAATACTAAATCCATCTTCGTTGCATGTTTACGCAACGTTGTGTGGCAACAAATTGCATTTAAAATCTCTTCATCTTCTACTTTAAATATTTCTTTTGCGATTACTCTCGATAGTTTTTGATGAATGATCATAGGAAACTTTCTTTCTGCTTCCACTATTTCTACACCAAATTCTTCAGCAACTGCAATCCGCTCCTCGTTCGGAAAAATGCCACTAATATCATGTAAATATCCTGCAATTGCTGCTTTTTCTTTATCTACGTGAAACTTTTCTGCAATCTTTTTTGCCTCATTTGCCACACGAATTGAATGTTTATATGTAAACTCTTTATTATATTTTAGTAGAAAAGCTTTAATATCATTTTCTATTTTTCCAGTTGGAGTAAATGAATATATATCATTACATAACATAGAAAATCCCCCTTATAACTAACTTTCATTATAATGTAGAATCTAAATATCCTCGTTATTTTATATTCGTTATTAATCTTTTTACTCCTTTTTAATACGTTACATGAAATTTTATACAGAATCATCGCTACAAGTACATAAATGTTTGATATTATAGTAATGTTGATGATTTGTAAGGAAAGGAACTACACAATGAATAAAAACATATTAATTATTGATGATGATAAAGAAATTGTTGAATTACTTGCTGTTTATTTGCGAAATGAAGGCTATAACATTTATAAAGCTTATGATGGCGATGAAGCATTGCAAAAAGTTTCTACATATGAAGTTGACCTTATGATTTTGGATATTATGATGCCAAAGCGAAACGGATTAGAAGTTTGTCAGGAAGTGCGTGAAAATAATACTGTACCAATTCTAATGCTTAGTGCAAAAGCAGAAGATATGGATAAAATATTAGGTCTTATGACAGGTGCCGATGATTATATGATCAAGCCATTCAATCCATTAGAATTAGTAGCAAGAGTGAAAGCTTTATTACGAAGATCCTCTTTCCAAAACGCTACTTCGCAAAAGAATGAAGATGGTATTATTCGTATTCGCTCTGTTGAAATACACAAACATAATCATACTGTTAAAGTAAATGGAGAGTATATTAAATTAACCTCTATTGAGTTCGATATTTTATATTTACTTGCAAGTAATACAGGAAGAGTATTTAGTTCAGAAGAAATTTTCGAACGCGTTTGGAATGAAGATGGTTACGGTTCAAATAAGACTGTAATGGTTCATATTAGCAACTTACGGGATAAACTTGAAACAGTAATAAATGGAGAAAAATTTATTCACACTGTTTGGGGAGTTGGCTATAAAATTGAGAAATGAAGCATTTGATATATTAAAAGATATCCCTAAATGGAAACTTATTTTTTGGCTCTTATTAGCTATCACACTCACGCCTATTACTGAGTTAATTATTTATCGCCTCGTTACGAGTGTAATTGAGAGTTCACTTACTCTAACTGAACTTGGTAAAGAATTCATTCGAATTTTTGGTTATGAAAAGTATAAAGGGATTAAAGAATCGTTATGGATGATGATTGTATCTTATTTGTTTTTATTTTCTATTTTTTCATCCTATCTTTACATTTTTTATCGTCACGAGAAAAAACTTTATTATGAAACTTGTATTAAAAAAATGATAGAAGAAATTCGTTATATTGCAAATGGAAACTTCAATCATAAAGTTTCTATTGTAAATCATAATTATCTGGAAGAGTTAGCAATCGGGGTCAATGAAATTGTTGAACAATTAAAAGTCTCAATTGATGAAGAAAGACAAGCGGAACAAGCAAAAAGTGAGCTTATTACAAATGTATCACATGACTTACGCACTCCCCTTACTTCTATAGTTGGATACGTAAATTTAATCCATCATGATAATTATAGAGATGAAGTGGAATTGCGATACTATATTCAAGTCATTTACGATAAAGTCACTCGTCTTAATGCATTAATGAATGACCTGTTCGAATATACACGTGTTCAAAATAAAGAATTAAGCTTGTATTCTGTTCCTATTGATATTGTAGAGTTACTTGGACAATTAACTGTTCAATTCCGCATACAGGTTCAAGAAGCTAATATAGAATGTCGGCCTTCTTTCCCGTCTCAAAAGCTCATGGTATTAGCTGATGGTGAAAAATTAGTACGTGTGTTTGAAAATCTTATTATAAACGCTATCGCTTATGGAAGCGAAGGTCGCTATATTGACCTTACTGCTTATGAAAGCAATAATATGATTACAATTGATATAACAAATTACGGACAACCTATTCCTAGTACGGATTTACCTCATATTTTTGAACGTTTTTATCGCGTTGAGAAATCTCGCTCTACAAACACTGGTGGATCTGGACTTGGATTAGCTATTGCAAAAAGTATAGTCGAATTGCATAAAGGAACAATTGAAGTATATAGTGATGATGAAAAAACAACATTCACTGTAAAACTACTCCCATACAAATGTTAATATTATAAATAAAAAGT
>NZ_JBNLYC010000324.1:0-2845 GCF_050172015.1 Bacillus sp. GMa5/1
GTTTTTCTACCATGGGATTTATTAAATCGTGTACGTTTAGTCGGTGGTATTTCTGATTGGGATGTCCAGCTTTTAGGAACGGCAGAAACTCATATATCTATGTCTGGCTTGCGTATTCCCATGACAGGAAGCATATCTGATATCCCTTTTGCCGACGCTGTAATATTTGCAAGTGGTAAAGGTGTAAAGGATTTATATAAAAATCAACAATATATTAATAGCATTCATGTAGATCCTCAAAGACAATTAATAGGATCTATGTGTTCTGGTTCACTACTATTAGGAGCTAAAAAATTACTAACTGGTAAAAAAGCTACTACATATCCCTCCGCAGTAGAACAGCTAAAAGAATTTGATGTAGACGTTATTGAGCAAAGTTTCGTAAACGAAGGAAATATCTCGACTGCCGCGGGTTGTTTTGCTGCTCAAGAACTATCAGCTTGGATTATAAGGACCCTACTTAATGAAGAAATGGTTGATATTGTACTAGAAACTGTTCAGCCAGTAGGAAAAGGTTTATATTTTTAATCTCAAATCAAGTCAAGAAATTGCGGTTGCTCCCAAAAAACGATAAAATAAGATTTTTGTTTCGAGTTAACACAAATTTCGTTCTAGAGTGCTATAAAAATTTAACTTGATGGTGGCGTGGTGTGCACCATTTATAAATAAAAAAACCCGCGAATTATTCACGGGTTTTCTTCTTAATAACTAATTGCTATTGTTCCTTCACCTGCATGAACCGCAAATGAAATTGGTAATGGATATAATTTGAAATCCATTTCAGGGAATGCTTGTCTAATATCTGCAATCCATTCTTCAGCTCCAGCTTTATCGTTAGCATGGAACATGTGAAGTACTTTTGGTAATTCTTTTTCAAGTTCATTTTTAATATATTCTCGACATTTTTGGATTTTACGAACTTTCTTTTCAAGTAAAAGCTCTCCACCTTTTACTTCTAATATTAAGTTAACACTTAATAAACTTCCAAGTAAAAATTGCATGCCCTTTACACGGCCACTTGCATATAGACCTTTTAAACTCTTTGGGAATACATGAAAAGGTCTTCTTTTTTCATCTACTAATGTTTTGTGTATATCTTGTAAAGTCATACCATCATTGTATAACGATTTCGCTTTTCTAATTAGTTCATCCATTGGATAACTTGTTGTTTCACTGTCTAATACCGTTAATGGAAAACCTGCCATTTCTGCAGCTAACTTCATATTTTGGTAGGTTCCACTTACTTTTCCGCTAATAGCAACTGCAAATCCTTCTTCATATTCTTCTTTGCATTTTGTAAATAACTCTACCATTTCCCCAATATTAGGTTGTGAAGTAGTGACTGTTTTACCTTCGTTTAACGCATTATAAACCCTTTCACGTACACCTTCTTCACAATCTTTGTACGAAATTCCATCAATAATAACTTCGATTGGGATAACAAAGTTATCTCCTTCTGTTTTAAAATTCGCAGTTGTACTATCAGTAATCCAAGCAACACGCTTCATGTTGTTCCTCCCTTAATTCAATTCCTCTTTTCTAATTTTTCTATATATTTATGTTATGAAAAGAGAATATCCCTGTAATAGTAACAGGACTTTATTGTTTTGGCTATAGTAGATGTATATTAAATGTGACTATTTCTTGTCTATTTCACAAATAAAAAAGAAAATCAAGGAATTTGCTCAATTTTCTTTTTATCATATACTATTTAAAAGTTTCATTATCTAAAATTACAACATAATCATTCGTTAATCGGCCAGCTTCTTTTGTATAACTAACAAGCCTTTGTATATTATCACAGCAAATTTTTGCTCCCCATACGAGTAACGGTACGCCAATAAAATCGATATGGAACCTTCTAGAAAACAGCCCACCGAAAGTCATTGGTAAAGGTACGGTTGGTGATGTATTAGAAAAAATAATCTTTTCATGACTTTGATAATGTTTTTGCAAGATTTCTCCTAAATGCTTCATCGCTGGTACAACCACTTTTGATGCGCCGCATCCAATCGTATATACAGGATGACCATGTTCATCTATGCCATGAAAAATAATTTTTCCCATATCTTCTGTTTTCAATTTATTAAAGTAATCTACATTCAAAATTTCTTCTTTCGTTAACTTGCGATCCGTTGGTAATTTATTTAAATGATACGCTGCAGCTAGTGAGGTAGTATGTGTTCCACCAAAATCTGTGTAAATGTATATCATATTATCATCCCTTGTTGTAAAAGTTCAATGTTAATTAGTATTACCGTTCTTAGCAATGTTAAACAAGGGATAAATGTATTTACGCTTTTTGTGTTAATTCATTATATTTTTTCCAAATATAATAACGTCTACTAATCACAGTGCCTAATGTAATACATAAAAAGGCATTTGTTACAACCATTAATGTCTGGTGCGTACTACCCGAAAACATACTTTGTTTAATCATAATTTTTGCTCCTAAAATAACAAGAAGGATTATTGTACTTACCCAATTTCCTTTTCGTAGTACATGACCTGTTTCACTATCTAATCGAAATGTTAAAGCTCTTCCCCGTATAATCCCAAGACATAAGCCAATTCCAAGCATTACAACAAACAGTAGTCCTTGCAGCAAAGTTATTTGTCCCATATGAATAATGGATTGAACTGTTACAAAACACAACAAAGCCGGAATGAGCCAAATACGGTTTATTTTCACTTTTCGTTCTTTACTTTGCATCAAAACAATAATAAGAATAACAAGTAAAATATCCATTTAGAATCCTCCTATAAACTTGTTTATCTTTAAAGATTATATTCTCCTCTTTTCATTCCATACTTGAAATACCATAGCTACTTTCAAGTGTAAGAT
>NZ_JBNLYC010000325.1:0-2833 GCF_050172015.1 Bacillus sp. GMa5/1
AAAGGGCAATTACAAATCATTATACCCTTATGTTTAACCAAGTAAAATAAAAATCCATTTTTTTACAAGGAGAAGTGACTGCATGCAAGATATTTTAAAACTATTTCCGAGCGTTGACGGAAATCAAGAAAAACAACAACTTTTATTAGAATCTATGCAGAAAATAATTAAAAATCTTGACCGATTAAAAAATGAAGAGCGAGCTACTTTAGGTAAATGTGAGGAAAAATCAGAAGGATACTACAATGGCTTAATTCACCAAAGTCATATTCCACTAGCTGGAATCACTATGTCTGAGGTTATAGACGAGCTAAACCAATTTATGAATGGTCATCCTTATCCAAATAAATATTACTTGTCTAACGCTGTACCACTACCAAGTATACCTTCACTATTAGGTGTAATAACCATGGCCCTTTTAAATGGTAATGGTGTTTGGGATGTATATGGTCCAGGGGCAGCTGAAGCAGAAGTAAAAGTTGTATCCATGCTTTCAAAACTGATTGGTTATAATCCACATAATAGCGGTGGCTATACAACATGGGGTGGACAAGGATGCGTGTTTTCGAGCTTGCGCTTAGCAATTTCTAAACAATTCCCATCAGCAAAAGAACATGGCGCTCCACAAAATGTATATTGCTTTGCTTCTGAAAATGCACATTATAGTTTATTAAAGTCAGCTGAAGCAACTGGCATCGGGTCAAATCACTTAATAAAAGTAAAAACTGATCCTTATACAAATTCTATGGATATAGAAGATTTAGAGAATAAAATGATACAGGTTATTAAAAATGGCGGTATCCCCCTCTATATTCTAGCTACTATGGGGTCCACAGATACATTTACCATTGATGATATAAAAAAAATTAAAGAGAGCGCTGAAACAATACAGAAAAAATATAAATTAAAGCCTATTTATATCCATGCGGATTCTGCAATGGGCGGATTCTATAGCTTCTTTAACAATTATAATTTTGAAGAAAATCCACTTTCATTTGAACCTAATGTAAAAAATGCCTTACAATACGTACAAGATAAAATGCAATATATGTCTCTTGCAGATAGTGTATGTTTTGATTTTCATAAATTAGGACAAACACCTTATGCCTCAAGTATTTTAATCGTAAAAAGTCATACTGATTTACAACTGATGGACATTGACCAAGATGATACACCTTATCTTGGTAATAGATCATATGGGAGTTATCATACAGGCTATACTTTAGAATGTTCACGAGCTGGTAGTGCTATTCCAATGTATATCAATCTATTAGCCTTTGGAATTGATGGATATCAAAAATTATTAGCAAATTATATTCGTGTAAATCTATTATTTAGAGAGAAGTTGCGCAAGGCCCTGCCTCAAGTCGCAATCACAAATGATTTTACATTTGGGCCAATTACAACTTTCCGTTTCTATATGAATGGAGATGGCCAAGAAAATTGGGAAAAAGAACGAATAGGCCTTGCAACAAAAGAAGAGATTGAGGATACAAACCGATTAAATATAGAACTATTTAATTACCTAGGAAAAAATCGCGATCAAGTATTTTTTGGTGATACAACTCGTTCTTGTGTAGTAGATGCAATAAACAGTTGTGGTAGAAATTCAATTTCCACATTAAAATTCTTTTCTATCTCTCCATATACAACTGTTGAATGTATAGATGAGATTGTAGCATTTCTTTATGAACATATTTCGATTGCTACTAAACAGATTTATTCATATGTTTAATAATCATTTTGGTAAGCGCTTTAATAATTAAACTTAACTAAATTAAATAATACTTTTAATTACTATTAACTATATCAGGAAAAGAGGAAAAACATATGAATATACAGCTACTAGATACACACCAGCTGAAAGATGCAGCACACTTACTTGCACATTCCTTTGTGAATAACGAACCTCTTGTAAGCAGTTTACAAATTCCTTTTGCTCCTTTTCACAAAATGTGCGAAGAAATGATGAAACAAGCTGTATCTCAAGCTATGTCATTTGTAGCAATAGAAAATTTTCAAATTGTTGGAGTTCTTTTAACAAAAAAAGTAACTCAGCCACTAATAGATACAGAGAAAGCGATTGAACTATGCCCGCAAATGGAACCTATTTTTCAACTTTTAGATACATTAGAGACAGAATCTATTGAGTTTTCTCATTTAGATAAAGAAAAATTGGTCTATCTAGATATGGGCGCTTGTCATCCAGATTGGATGGGAAGTGGTATAGTCACTACCCTTCTTTCACATGCCATTCAAGAAATAAGTAAAAGAGATTATGATTTTATTGCTGCTTGTACAAATAAAATTTCTCAAAAAATCCTAAAAAAACTGTGTACGACCTATGAAATGAATGAAATAGTGTATAGTAATTTTCTTTATAAGGAAGCATACCCATTTGCTAATACAACAACTTCCTTGGCAGCTCAATTACTATATATACCTCAATCTCAATTCGTCATTAAAGCCATATAAATTTGTGAAGAAGACTAGCTGTACTTTTGTGCAGCTTCTTTTTTATATAGAGGAAATAAGTAATAGATATTCAGGTTAACATAAGTGAAACTTTTCACATTTTAACTTCTTCGAATTCAATAGCCACTTTCTAAGCCTAACCTATCGAGATCACTCTTATATTCGCTTTAACATGTTTTAATTTCATACGCTCCACTATTTCATCTATAAAAGCAACTTACTTAGACACTTCTCCCTATTCTAATGTCTAATTTTTTACTTTTTAATTAACGAGTGATACATATCTTCCTACTCTTAAACACTTTAAGACATATTGCCTGATAACCTCTTAATATTCTCTATAATTTTAACGGTTAAA
>NZ_JBNLYC010000326.1:0-2823 GCF_050172015.1 Bacillus sp. GMa5/1
TTCTTTTATTTAATTTTAATATACTCGTACCACCATTTACCTCCAGGTCGAGTATCCATCCACCAAGTGATTTTATCTAATTCAGTATTAGGTAATACTTCTGTTTGTAAGTACGCTATACCAGTTGATGGATCAGAAATAACTTGTCCTTTAGTTCCACGCTCAGCCATAGCATTTAATACTTCAGGAACCAACGCGACGCCAAATCCACCAGATTTAACATATTGATAACCACCATTAGAAATAGGTTGTTCTGTTTGTTGTTCTTCTGTAAACCAAGATAATGGTTTGCTTCCAATTAATTCATTTAAATCACATTTACCAATACCAGGTACATTACCTGTTTCAGTGTATTGCCAGATATCGCATGGGTAATCCGGTTTCTTTCCACCATAACGAGGAATCCATACAAAGTCAGCTTTTACATTCACCATACCAAAAGGCGCATACATGTGATGACCGACATATAAACCGACTTTCTGAGCACCTAATCGGCGTAATTCATCGATAAATGCTTGTGTGCCGGCTCTCATATCATCCATTGTTTTTACTTCCACATCAGCAACCCATACTGTAGCACTCTTGTCACCACGATTCCAGAAGTCTTGTGCTTCTTTCTTTGCGTCATTGATTGATACAAAGCGGCAGAAAGCATAGTTTCCGAAAGAGATACCATGTTGTTTCATAACTTGTACGTAACCTTTGTATAAAGGATCAATATAATTTGAGCCATCTTGTACTCGAGCGATTACAAAATCCAAATACTGTTTTGCTACAGGCCAGTTAATATTACCGTTCCATTTTGAAATATCTACAGTGTAACCCATTATTGAACATCTCCCTTTTTCTCTTCTTGTTTTTGTTTGCCACCTAAAATTTCAACTGCATTTGTTAATGCTGAGGGTAAGGGGATTCCCATACGACCAGCGTTTTCTAAAAGTGAAAGTAACTCATTGCCCATGAAGAAAAAAATAGTCGCTTCACGAATTGCGCTGTTACTTCCCAGTGCTGAATCTAGTTGAGCGGCCGCTCCGACCAAAAGAAAAAGCACCACCTTTTTGGCGATGCCTTTGAAACCAACTTTACTTTTTAATTCTCCGTTATATCCTGCTGCAATCATGCCAGTTAAATAATCAATAACTGCCATCGTCACTAAGATTTTCAATGTTGCATCCCATCCTCCCAAAAAGTACCCACAGAAGCCACCAAACGTAGCTATAAATGTTTTCATTAATACATCAATACGATCCATCATTTCCTCTCCTTCCAAATAAAATAAAAAGGACCCTATAGGGATCCTTTCAAATCAATTTTTTGTTCTATTTTATAATTAAACTATTAAATCTCATTCTTTAATCCATGTACCTAAGTCCCAACCAACCCCAATTTTCCTCTTAAAGTTACTAAGCGCTATAGCAACTCCTACACTAGTTAAAATACACTTAGGAACTCTTGTTTCGTTCATTGCTTCTAAAATTCCGTATAAATGGGGAGCTATACTCCTTAAATTCTCCTTAAATACTAAATACGGATTCACATGAGAAACCGGTACTAAACTAGGATAAGCATTTTTAAGCTCATCTATAAAATCAACTGATGTCATATTGATTGACACACACCCCGTATACTGTAAATGTTGGTAGAAAAATTCTTCGTTAGGAACAAATTCAATTAATACTCTCATAATATTATCTAAGTTATCTATACGAAATACATGTCCAACATTCACATTACGTAAAAGAAATATCACCGTTAACATATCAATCTGTTTAGATGTTAATTTGGGCAGTATTTCCAACGCTTCATTATACACTATCTTTACCAGTGTCTCTTCTTTAGTAACCGTTCTCTCAATTAACATATCAACTAATAAATCGGCAATCTCTTTATCTCCTCGCCTTGCATGATTTTTTTGTGCTTCGTAAATAATAAAACGTAAATCCGCATCCTCTGTATTTTTTAATGCCTCAGGATCTTTGGATATTAGTCGCTTTAAATATTTATTGATTATTTCTTCAGCTCGTTCTTCAATGATTGTTTGGACGGTTCCCCCTAAATCATAGAAGTTACTTTTAAATACCATCATACAAATTTCTTTAACATCACTGTAATTAAGACCGTATTGATTAACAGTTACATTTTTACTGTCTTGAATATTAGTAGAATTTTCACCTGCAGACAGTTCATGTTTATCATTCATTTTTTTCACCAAATGTAATATTTACATTTTTACTTCCCTGAATATTAGTGGATTTATTACCAGCACTAATTTTTTGAAGTTGATGAGCGTTTTTTCTTTTATTCAAAAACATTCCAACTATAGCGGAAATGGCCAAGACTCCAATCCCACTAAAAATCCACTCTGCATTTTTTACAAACCAATCAATCATACTTACTCCTCCCTTAATATGTATATCATTTACATTATACACCAAGGGATAAATATACTTTTTCCAAAAATTCAATTCTTATCATTATTAAATTGATACCTAATGACAGGATATTTTTCCGACAAACTCAATTTAGCACTGCATTGATTACACGCATGCTCAAATTTAGGAGGATCAGACCAATAAGCTTTTCCAGTCGGTAACATCTCCCCTTCTTCGCAAGAATCACATATATACTTCACTCCATATGGTTTAACTTCAAAAAGTTTTTTCAAAACCGCCACCTCCTTTTCTTAAAATAAAAAATCTGCTTTTGCACGCTTCGTTTTCTTGTAAAAGTCGTATTTTGTTCAAAATAAAAAGACCAGCTTACAGCTGCTCTGTTTGCGTTGTATTTTCAGTTGTTGGATTTTCTAATTCTTGAGGATATACT
>NZ_JBNLYC010000327.1:0-2768 GCF_050172015.1 Bacillus sp. GMa5/1
AATATCTATTGAACATATGAATAGGATAACAACTACCTGCTGTTGGCAAGTAGCAATTTATCTAATGAAAAGATCACTTGTTTCCAAGACAAGTGATCTTTTTATCGTTTACAGATCGTTCCTTGAAAACTGAAGATATAAGGTTGGTTGCAGAAAAACGTAGCAATCGTAAAATCTTCAACGTTCTACCATCCCACGTTTGCCGAAGTTGCGAAAACCAAGCTAAAGTAGGTAGCGTGATGAGTCAACGTACAAGATACTTCTGTTTTCACCGTAGGGACTACGGGCTGAGCCTGCTAAGATAACTGGTGGATACATCGGTGTTCGCAGGAATCTCCCACTTCAAACAGTCCGTAAGGACGTTAAGTGGTGAGTAGTTCAAATACATTACCTATGCTATTTTTGAGATCCATTAGATATTTTAGTTCCCTTATTTATATTGTATACTCATTTCCCCACTCCTTTGATTTGAATATTATATCCCGTTTTCAGCAGCATCGAGTTATAGTATCGACTCGATATATAATAAATATTTTTTAATGTAAAAGCCACTGTTATATTCACCTTTTATAAATCCTTCTTCACTAGAGTCAAATGAATATCGATTTTCATATCCAACTTCATATTCTTCCATGTAATTTCGTTCTTAATGTGTAAAAGTGTAAACGTGGACATTTACACTTTTACACAAGTTCACAAAAATAATACAACAATAAACTTTTATATCGTAATATAATTAAATAGACTTCGTTATTTACAAACAGGAGGGATTTCATTGGAAGACCTTGATGATGAGCTACGCCAAATTGATATGGATCAAAAAGAAGCAATACTAGTTGTAAGTGCTTACAAAAGGTATTTAGCAAAAACAGATGAAGATAGGGAATATGGAACAGAAGTAATTGAACGTATTAGCAATAGTGATACTACTCGTGAGGATGCGGATTTTATTATAAGATGCACGGAAATTATTGATGATCTTATCGATAAAGTTGTCGAGGAGAAAATAGCAAATAAAAGCTAATCTACTACTATAGGATAACCCTCCTAAAAACATCTAGCATATAGACTACGGATTATCTCTAAATGAGCTTGTTGCTTTACGAATGAAACATTTGCATTTTTAGAACTATACATTATCTATTCCTGAACTAGTGACCCAATATATCACAGCGATAATTCACTCTTTGTTTTTTGCCACTTTAGGTTCGGAACCTATCTTTGGAGTTATGATGAAGATGTACCAAGATTTCTAACGGAAATCTCTATTCAAAAAATTGATTAGTTTGGAGATAAAGCAGACAAATTTGAGGAAAGGGATCTCTGCATAACATTTTTGAAATACTTTTATTTTAAAGATGATTCAGAAGCAATGCACAGCTGAATATATTGTGAAGCAATTAGGATTTAAAACTCACATATAATTCTTTAGTCGAAAAGGAATAAAAAAACTAGTTTGTTAGACAAACCACTTTTTCTTTTTACACTTTTTTCTTTTTTGGTAAGCCAGGAAACTTCTTCATTGTGTCAACAGCATGCATGAGCGTGAAATATGGATGTTTTAAAGTCATTTTCGGTCCGCTCTTTTTCATAACTTCCTTAACTAAACCTTTCATATCTGGTTTATAACAATGAATTTTGCAATTTTGACATGCTGGTTTCTTTTCTTGAAATGGACATTTTGATAAACGAAAATAAGCATAATCTTTTAATTTTTGCCATTCTTCACATAGAGTATTTTGTTTATGTTCGTTTTTACAATACATATCAATCATAATGCTAATTGTTTTCTCTTCACGTTCAATTCGATTCATAAATTGGCGCCTCCTGTTTCAAAGTCTCTCCTTTGATTGTAAAACTTTTTAGAGAGTTTACTTGAATTTTTAATGACAGTTTTTCTAATATTTATCTCTTTCCTAAGGCTTAAATAGGGTTCCTTCTTTTTCTTGTGAGCTTCAGGTACCTAAACGACTCGAACTGCAAGAGTTCACTTGATTTTTCCACGTTATTAATTGATTCTATTGGAAGGTGGGGGGGATTTGAAGTTTACTGCTATATCAAATAATCCAGCCTTAGAGCACGCAATCTCCGTTTTGTTTTAGGACCACTATACAATTTTTAAATTAATGAATGTGTGGTGGTACCGCTTATTATAAAATTGGATTTTTATCGGAATATATGTTAAGTCAGCTTTACATTTTGTTAATTGTGGTATACATTTAAGCTAAGAGGTGGTGAACTTGACTATTTTTAACAAAGTAAAGGAAATTAGAGCTCGTTTTAATTTCACACAAAGTGTATTAGCTGAAAAAGTTGGAGTGACGAGGCAAACGATCGCAGCAATTGAAAAAGGGGATTACGTTCCTTCATTATTACTAGCATTGTCAATTTGTGATGTGTTTGATTTGAAGATGGAAGAAGTGTTTGTATTAAATAAGGAGGAAGAAGAGGATGAATAGATTGATGATTTCTTATGTGATTAATGTACTTATTATGGCATTAGCATGTTGGGTATTCATTGAAATTTATTACGGCATTATAGAACTTGCCAATATTATTGACGCTAAGAAAGTAACTTTTGAAGTATCATTAAATATTACACCAGTCTTATTTTTATTAGTTATAGGTATTGTAATAACAATTTTTTATAAAATACAGAAGAAGAAATATAACGCCCTTTCATATCTGATGTATCCACTATTGTTTCCCCTAGAAGACGAACGAGAAAAGTTAATTACTGAAAGAGCTTGTCGTACAGCATTTGTTTC
>NZ_JBNLYC010000328.1:0-2728 GCF_050172015.1 Bacillus sp. GMa5/1
TTTCATTTCTGATCAATTTGCTGCAATTCTTAAAGGAAAGAGTAAAATAAATCAAGGTGGTTGTTCGGTGTCTTTTCACCGCAATTTTAAGGTCCTGGTTCAAGGAAAACCAAGTGCCTATGTAGTTCCCGTCGGAGTAAGTTTTGAATCGTTGGATCAAAATGGCAATGCATTAAATTTAGGAGAAATCGCGGTTCTACAAGAAGAGATCCCTGCATTTATGAAATCAATTGTACAACAAGGAATTATTGTCAGTGCTTTACATAATCACTGGTTATACATGAATCCCTTAATTATGTATATTCATATCCAATCGGTAGAGCACCCGTTACATTTTGCAAGAAAATTGGCAAATTTATTTTTATCGTTAAGCAGCTATCCTGTTACTAATATCGAAGGGCAATAATTTATCTACAATCATAGATATGGTAATAATATGTACCAGACTCCATGCACGTTGCGCTTGTATAAATAGTATTATCTAATGTATCTTCTTCCGTTATTACTCCTCCTTTTGGAACCTCACAATTTTACAAAATACGAAAAATGACCGATATACCCTCTTCTTCGTTATCTATACCCTGAATATTTTGTTTACCATACGCTGCCCGTATAAACCTTGATGGTGGGGTGAAATCTCCATTAAGTCCCATTGAACCTGAACCTTGTCCAAAAGCACTTAATGGTACATCCCCCGCGCATGGCTGCGATTTAAGACCTATATATTGTCTTAAATTTTATAAATGCCAATTAAACTCAGGACTATTAGTCACTACTCCTTGTCGATTCTAATACAATAGATTTACCCCATTTATCCGCTAAAATCCAATGTAATGGTGGACTAACTCCTAAAGCAGCTAATGGTACCTCCCAAAAGGAAATACTAGCTACAAATTTCTTTAACTCTTCAACAGATTTGAATTGTGTCTTTTGAAACCAGAAGAAAAGCCAATAGATTTCTGAAAACTAGGCGTATGATTTGATATTGTAAAGCCCTCAGGCATCAATTTGTTCATCACCTATCATCATGTATCCCTTGGTTGAAACCATCAGCTTTTCTGTACCACTTCCCAGTCGATAGCTCGAAAAGTTATGGGTGTTGAGCTCAATTTAACGACGACGAGAGCTGCTCCCTAATTAGTGATGAAACCCATTATCACATTTCGTATCATGTGGCATAGGTCCATCCAAGGAATCCAGAAAGGCAACGGCCTGTTTGAGGTTCCTCAAAAATAAATGCGCGAGATCCATAGAAAATCCGTTTCGAACCACAACGCGCATAATCGTCACTGCTTCTAGATCTGGAGGCAATGGATATGCGGGTACTTGCCAGCCGAACACACGCAATTGTCGAGATAAATCATAAAGGTTCCAGTTTAATGTGTAACCTTTTTTCAGTTGCCAAGCGAAAACCGGAATATCCGAACCATCGGACAAAAGTTCGAACGGTTCCATCTCCTGAATCGCCTTGCTAAGAAAAAGAGCGACCTTCTGAGAAGCCCTTTGGACATCATAGTACCCACTTTTCCCCAAACGCAGGTAATTGTAATATTGTAGGAGCACTTGTGCGCCAGGACGTGAAAAATTCAGGGCAAAAGTCGGCATGTTTCCACCTAAATAGGAGACGCGGAAGATTAAATCATCGGGGAGATCATCAGCTTCCCGCCAAATTATCCAACCCAAGCCAGGATAGACTAATCCATATTTATGTCCCGATACATTGATGGACTTCACCCTCGGCAACTGAAAATCCCAGACTAAATCTGGTTGAAGAAACGGTGCTATAAATCCGCCCGAAGCCGCATCTACATGCATAGGAATGTCGAGTCCCGTCCTCTCCTGTAAATCGTCCAACGCTTTTGCAATGGCGGCAACCGGTTCGTAAAGTCCGGTATAAGTCTCACCGAGAATCGGTACCACACCAATCGTATTTTCATCCACGGCTGCAAGGACCCCTTGAGGATCTAATCGGGGATGCTCAGGGCTAACCTTCACATAGCGTGGTTCAACCTCCCAATAGTTCGCAAATTTTTCCCAAACGACTTGAACAGCAGAACTAAACACAATATTAGGCCGATCCACCGGCTTACCCTCTCTTTTTCGTACATTTTGCCAGCGTCTCTTTAACGCAAGCCCCCCGAGCATACAGGCTTCCGACGATCCAGTTGTTGAAACGCCCATAGTTGTAAGGGGGCTGGGGGAATGCCAGAGGTTGGCTAAAATGCGTACACACCGCTCCTCAATTTCAGCTGTCTGTGGATATTCGTCCTTATCAATTATGTTCTTATCAAATGCTTTAGCATATAAGTGCTCTGCGGTAGGTTCCATCCATGTACTAACGAATGTTGCAAGATTCAAGCGTGCATTGCCATCAAGAGTCATTTCATCATGGACGATTTGATACGCTGTTTCTGGTAACATGCCTTCATCAGGCATGTGAAAGCGCGGAACGACTGATTCTCCTTTGCGGGCAAAAAGAGGATTTATAGAAAATTCGGGAGGCAGCTCCATTTGCACGTGACGCGGTAGATATTGTGGATTATCTGGCATAACCTCTTTTCCTTCATATGTATCGTTTTGCACTTCTTCTTTTCGATCCTGCGGCATACTAGTCCCCCTTAATTAATGGTTTAACAAATATATTATTTACAAAAAAACATTTGCTAAACCAAGGGACAATTCTAATAAAAGGTGATGCCATCATTCAAAATAAAGGAGTATAGTTTTT
>NZ_JBNLYC010000329.1:0-2724 GCF_050172015.1 Bacillus sp. GMa5/1
AAGGAATTGTACTGAGCTACGCATTAGATAAAAAAGTGATAATGAAAGGTAAATGTATAATGAAAAAAATAAAAAAGTTAATTGTTCCAATTAGCTTTAGTTTATTGCTAATTGGATGTAGCGGTAAAGAATTGAATGGGAATTGGAGATTAGCGGATAATGACACTACTTGTCCGGTTTCTTACCAGTTTGATAAGAAAATCGAAGTTAATCCAGAAAATAAAAAAAAGAAAACTATATGGTTAATAGAGATGCATACTCAAAAAATAGCAAATGAATATAAAAATGCAGGGACATACACTTGGCTTGATAATGAATGGATAAATATTGATTATGGAAACAATTTTACTCAAAAACAAAAAATGGTACAAGATAAAGACAAATTAACAATTTATTTTCCATGGGTAGAAAAAGTATGTACGTATAAAAAAACAAAGTAGGATGCCTTCAAAATTATAGAAGAAACTATGGATTGATAAAGGAACTTTAGATGTATGGCTAAAAAGCAATCTAGATATTATATATATTTGATATGTATGTAATGGAATACGAGCTGGTTTTGCTTGTTATCTAGTCAATGATACTTTATTCCAAACTTGGCTGTATGCGATAAGTTCTATTCATAATGGAGCTACATTTTCAATGAGGGAAAATATTAGAATAATGCTAGTAAGGTATTTAAAAATATGCTTTATTAGAGACATTCTGCACTTTCCTTCTGAAAATGATAAGATTTCAATGTAGAAACGTGGAATTTTATAGCCATTCAAAAAATACTAAAAGAATTTTTCTTTTTAAGGGAATGACAGGAATTCAAATTATTTTCAAAAAGAATGAATTACACATTAGTAATTTTGCAGATGAAATTAATAGAGTAATCAATTTTGTATTTGAATATAAGGAAGAAAAAGAAGAGGTAGGATAAAATGAAGCCGATTACAATTCTAATAGCTGATGATGACTTGAAGATTGCTGAATTAATTGAAATACATTTAAAAAAAGAAGGATACCAGGTTGTAAAAGCAACTGATGGAGAAGACGCAATTGAAATTATTCAATCGCAGGCAATTGATTTAGTGGTTTTAGACATCATGATGCCAAAAATGGATGGTTATGAGGTGACGCGTCAAATCCGTACCAAACAAAATATGCCAATTATTTTCTTAAGTGCGAAAACATCTGATTTTGATAAAGTGACGGGTCTTGTACTAGGTGCAGATGATTATATGACGAAACCTTTTACACCAATTGAATTAGTTGCACGTGTGAATGCTCAACTTCGCCGATTTCTTATGTTAAATCAACCGAAAGTAGAAGAAACATCTGTTTTAGAGGCTGGAGGCGTTGTTATTGATTTTGAGAAAAGAACGGTACATGTATACGGAGAACGAATTGATTTGACACCAAAAGAGTTTGATATTTTATATTTATTGGCAAGTCATCCGAAAAAAGTATATAGCCTTGAAAATATTTTTCAGCAGATATGGACAAATGATTATTATGATGATAACAATAATACAGTTACGGTGCATATTCGTACTTTACGAAAGAAACTTGGAGAAGATAAAAGGAAGAACAAGTTAATAAAAACGATATGGGGAGTAGGTTATACTTTCAATGGCTAAAATAATAAAAAGTTTTAGGTTTAAAATGATTGCTTTGTTTGCACTAAGTATGATGTTAGCAGCTTTCGGAACATATATAATTTATAAAACATTAGGGTTCTCTTTTAGAATGATGGTTAGTCATGAAGACTATGTAGCAAATAGAGTGGTTGGGGGAAGTATTTATTTCTCTTTCCTTTCCTTCACTTTGCTATCTATTTTATTCTTTTTCTTTTTAACGAAACCTTATTTAAAGTATTTTGATGAAATTTCTAATGGCATTCATCATCTCTCTAAAGGAGATTTCACACATAAAGTTTATATTTCATCAAATGATGAATTCAGCGATATTGCACGCGCAATTAATATTGCAAGTGAAAAATTAAAAGAGGCGGTTGAACGAGGAGACTTTGCAGAAAGTAGTAAAGATCAACTTGTTGTTAACTTAGCTCATGATTTAAGAACACCATTAACATCTGTCCTAGGTTATTTAGATTTAATTCTCAATGAGAAAAACTTAACTGCGGAACAAATTAAATATTATTCTACAATTGCATTCGCAAAATCACAACGACTTGAAAGTTTAATTGATGAGTTATTTGAAATTACACGAATGAACTATGGTGTACAACAAATAGATAAAAAAAACATTAATATAAGTGAATTGCTCGTGCAATTAGATTTGGAATTATATCCATTATTAGAGAAAAATCAATTAGAGGCTAGATTACATGTTGCACCAAATTTAACTATCAACGGTGACGGGAATTTGTTAGCACGAGTATTTGAAAATCTTCTAACAAATGCGGTTCGATATGGAAATAATGGGAAGTTTGTTGATATGAATGGATACATTGAAGATGGAGACGTTGTTGTACAGATTATTAATTATGGAGAAAGTATACCAGAAGAAGAGTTACCTTATCTTTTTGATATGTTTTATACAGGTGATAAAGCAAGAACAGTACAGAAAAATAGTACGGGTCTTGGATTATTTATTGCTAAAAATATTGTTGAGAAACATAATGGGAAGATTTCTGCAGAAAGTAATGTAGTGAGAACAATTTTTGAAGTGAGATTACCAAAAGAAGAGAATTGAAAAATTTAATAAATATTTAAT
>NZ_JBNLYC010000330.1:0-2668 GCF_050172015.1 Bacillus sp. GMa5/1
CCTATTATAATTTCTATATTAGGATACGTTTGTTCTAATACACTACATAAAGCTTTTTCAAAGTAGTGTGGACGATTATACGTAGGAATTAATACACTTACTAAAGGCGTTTGATTTATTTCCTTTTCATTTGTACCATTTTCCATTCTATTCCTCCGCCTTTTTATTTATTTTCACTTTTGAAATAGACATGCTACTACAAATCTATTTATTAGACGAACTAGATCTGAAAGGTGTTGCGAAAAACAAATAAATAGCTTTAAAAACAGCATCTATGTTGACATAGTGTAGAATAAACCTGGATAACTTTTTTCGTCCCATTTTATTTATTTGTAAAATGCGGCATTCTTTTTTCAATAAATGCCTTTACCCCCTCCTTCACATCCTCTGTTTGAAATACTTTTCCAAAGTAACGCGCTTCAATTTCAAGCCCTTCTTGTAAAGGTACTGCTGCCCCCTCGCGAATTGCCAACTTCATATAGGCGAGAGCTGGAAGAGAAAATTTACTTATATCCCTTGCAATCTCTTTTGCTTTATTTAACGCCTCTCCTCGAGGGGTAATGTAGTTAACCAAGCCTATTTCTTTTGCTTCTTTAGCTGTAATCGATTTCCCTGTGAACATCACCTCTTTTGCTTTCCCTTCTCCAATTAATCTAGGTAAGCGTTGGGTTCCTCCAGCCCCAGGAAATAAACCTAACGTAATTTCCGGTAATCCAATTAAAGATTGTTCTTCTATTATCCTTAAGTCACAAGCAAGTGCTAATTCACATCCACCACCTAGCGCTAACCCATTAACAGCAGCTATAGTCGGTTTAGACAGATTCTCTAGTTGATTAAGAGGTTGTTGCAATTCTAATGATTTCATCTCGGCATATTTTTCACCTTTGCCCATCCAATCCGGAAATTCTTTTATATTCCCTCCTGCTACAAAGGCCTTTTCTCCACTTCCAGTTATAATTACGACTGAAATATCATTATCAATTTCTATTTCCTCTAATACATCTACTAATTGTTGAACTACTTCTAAACTTAAAGTGTTGACTGGTGGATTTTGAATTGTAACGACTGCAATACTTCGTTTTTTATTACAAGTTACTACTCGTTCATTCTTCATAAAAAATCCCCTTTTAAACTACCTAATTTTTCACAACACCAAGCATCTTTACTTCACTCACCATCAGCCTAAATTTCCGAATATGGTTCCGCTTTTAGAAATTCATCAATTTATTGTATGAACTGTAGAAGCATAAAATGAGCAATCCTTTCTTGGCACGATTTTATAATCTCAACATATTTTTAAATGGTTCTTTTACTATATTAATTAGCTTCATGTTTCTTTGGTTTCCGTTACACAGTTTCTGAAGCTGGGATGACTATTAGAAAAAATGAGATAAGAAGACTGTTACATGAGGTACATTAAATGCGAACAATTTAAGAAAGGCACTATTTTAGTAACCACTTGTATTTAAGTCTTTCTTAACTAATTTGTTGTAATTACAATTGAATTCCCCCCTCTTTCACTTCGTTTAGAAGTGGGGGAATTCCTAAGTTAAGAGTTCTATCGAACTCTAAATAAAAAAGCTTATCCTTCAACACGTTATGATAAGCTTTTTTATTATTCTTTTCATTTTTTGTTTTCGGAAGTATTTTTTTAAGTTGATAGCAATGCGGTGCTATCAAGCTAAAACTTTATAGTGCCCTCAAAACGGAAACAACAAGTTGCATTTATATAAATAGCTTTTGGAAAATTGATAATTTTGTTTAGGGATACTTTAAGATTTTAGCTTGAGAGGCATATAGTACAACCTCATACAGAGTGATTAGGATATTAAACTTAAACGTGTTATTTTTAGCATTCTAAATAATCGGGTTCAATGTATTTTTCTGTTTCAGGAGAGCTTTTAATTTCTATAGGATATTTCTTAAAAGCTACAACAGTAACCCTATCTTCTTGAACTAAACTTCTGGATTCATTTATAGAAGAGAAACCTGTTCGCGTTAAAAAATTGTATAGAGAGGATTTTGTCATCCAAAAACTAGTAATGTTATCTAATGATGCCCATTTTGATTTTAAACGTTCTTCTATTGATGAATTAGCAGAGTGTTCTAGCATTGTGTGCCCCTTATATTCATAATTTTTATAGAGTACTGATACATTCGGAGTATGAGTGATATGAGTATCAATTATTACAAACCTTTTGCATACTTCATACACTTTTTCTAAAAAAGGGAATACATCTGAGCAATCTAAATGATATAAAATGCCAGAGCATAAAACAATATCAAATTGACCATATTTTTCAGCACTTAAATTTCTTACATCATCTTGATAAAAGGTTAAGTTTTCCAACCTTAATAAATCTTTAGCGAATATAGCTTTTTGTACGTTTGATTCTCTTCCTTCTATCCCTACAACAGTTGCTCCTTGCATAGCAAACTCAATAGCGTAATGCCCCTCTAAACAAGCTAAATCTAAGATTCGAAGATTTTTAAAATCACATTGTGTGATATCTTGAATCATTGTCACAATTTTTTTTAACGCAGGATTTGGTTGTCGAGTATCTCTTGTATATAGAGTATCCGTTAATTTAATATCATAAGCGGTCCATTCACCATATTTACGAATAATGTTTTCTTTTTCGAGAACAAAATCTTTCATGATACAATT
>NZ_JBNLYC010000331.1:0-2641 GCF_050172015.1 Bacillus sp. GMa5/1
ACTTTAAGTTGGTGTAAAAACAAATAAATAAAAGATAGGTGAGAATTAATGCTGCTAAGCAGTATTGATTCTGAATTAACTATAACACACTTCCTAAGAAGTAGTTGTGTCGGTTGATTGAACATTCATCCTTCCTTTTTTATCAAATAAATATATAAAATACATCACTTAATTGATAAGGGATGCATTTTAATCGAGACATAGATTAATGCTCAAGATTTAGAAAGTAAATAACGAAATGTTCGAAGTGACAGATACCTGTTAACATCGATGTATTTACCAGCTTTTTTAGTAGGCTTTGTCAGTAGTTCCTACGCTGAGAACTGAAGTATCTTGTGCGTTGACGTAACTTCGATAAGTATGGGGCGATAAAACATATTTTTTAAAATACCCCTTAAACTAATTATAAATCTTTTTTTGCATATATCTTCAGTGAAATTATCATTGATATAATGCTAATAACTATTGAAATGAGACAAGGCATCCATGCCATGATAATTGATGGGAATGGAAGAGGGAGTGTAAAATTTAGATGGCTTAACTGAATTTCTTTTATAAGAGTAGGAGCTACAAAAGGTGTCAAAAAGACAACAATAAAAGAAATCATTCTTGTTTTATCAAAACCAAATTTAAATTGGAAAGGGAGTAGTATTCCAAACAAAATACTAACAACTAAGAATGTTATTCCGAGAGCGTTTATACTAAGATTCTCGATACCAGATGGTATAATAATTGAAGTTATCATTCGAATAATTGAGGCACAAAGAAAAACTACCAATAGAAAGAGATATTTTGCTTTTACAAAGGCACTTCTAGTATATGGTGTTGCACAAATTAGAGTTGCTCCTTTGTATTGGTCTTCGAACTTGGATATTGTACCAAACAAAATATGCTCCATAAAAACTACTGTTAAAAGAAAACCAATAAGTCCACCATCGTTGAGGTGTAACTGAGTAGAAAGATAGATTGGTGCAATTGCTGCGAAAACGAGTAAAATAGAAAAATATCTTTTTACTAATAGTATGTCTTTTACAACAAGATTAATAAGCATATGTATTTCCTCCAATATAAGAAAGCATTATATCTTCTATAGTTGGTCTTTCCATCAAAACACCAGGCATAAGCCGGCAAACATCATCTATTTTATGAGTAATCCCTTCAAATCCATATTTAGTTTGACTCAAATTCAAAAAGAGTTTTTCTGTTTGATTATTAATCAATTGATTATCACCTTTTACTAATGCATGTGTTTCCACTAGTGCATCTTTCTCTTCATCAATTAATATTTGACCATCATCTATCAAAATAATCATGTCTGCTATTTTATCTAGATCTGAGGTAATATGAGTAGAAAAAAAGACACTCTTTCCTGGTTCTTTCATAAAATCTAGAAGTATGTCTATTAGTTCACTTCGAACCAATGGATCAAGTCCACTTGTGGGTTCATCCATTATTAATAGATCTGCGTGGTGGGATAAAGCTAGAGCAACTGCAAATTTCATTCGCATTCCTTTGGAGAGGGTAGAAATTTTTTGTCCTAGATTTAAATTAAATCGTTTAATATACTTTAAAAAAACTTGCTCATCCCATTCAGTATAAGAAGGGGCGATTACATTCTTCATTTCTTTTAATGTTAATTCATCGTAAAAGTACCCTTCGTCTAACACGACACCAATTTTATTTTTGGATTTTCGTTCATGTTTATCTATATCCTTTTCTAAAAAACTAATTTTACCCGAATCTTTGAGTACGAGCCCGAGGATAGCTTTAATAGTAGTAGTTTTCCCAGAACCATTAGTACCAATAAAACCAGTTATACAGTCCTGGTTAAGTGAAAATGTCACGTCTTTTAATGAAAAATTCTCATAAGCTTTGTTTAGATTCTTCACTTCTAACACTGCATTCATTCTTCATTTTCCTCCTTTAAGATTAAATCTAACATCGAATAGAGTTCCTCATTATGGATTCCAATACTTCGAGCCATTTTGCACACTTCTGTCAATTTTACTTCAACCATATGACGCTTAGATTCCATTAATAATTCCAAGTTTGTAGATGCTACATAAGTACCTTTTCCAACCCTGGTAACGATAAAACCTTCGGATTCTAGTTCCGCATAAACTCTTTTTGTGGTTAACATACTTACATGTAAATCATTAGCCAATACACGGATTGATGGTAATTGTTCACCTTCCGTCAATTCATTATTAAATATAGAATCTTTAATTTGTTCCTTTATTTGTTGATATAAAGGTTGATTTGATGCATTATTTAAAATAATTTTCATTTAAATACCTCTCCATCGACAAGTGTGACTGTGTATGATGCACACCATACACACCATACACACCATATACAGTTAAGATTATAAGTTATTGAAAATGGTTTAACAAGTTATCTTGTTATAAAGTTCACAAAATTTTCATTTTAGAAAAATCTATAACGAAATCCTCATATAAATTTCTTACTTTTTTTATTAATATAATGCTAAAATCTTAAGTTTTAGATACTGGGGCAGAGGAGCTTAAATGGTGGAATTATATTAATGACTTGTGAGACATATGAAAAGGAGTAATAAATATGTAAAAATGGGGTTAAGGATAGATAAAAACAAGCTATTGCTTCATTGCTGAAGTTGATA
>NZ_JBNLYC010000332.1:0-2610 GCF_050172015.1 Bacillus sp. GMa5/1
TGTATGAATTAACACATTTATTCCTTCAGCTAAATCTTTAGGATCCGTATACTCAAACGGAGAATGACTAATACCTTTATGACTTGGAACAAAAACCATGGCTGTCGGTATATATGGTGCCATAATCTGAGCATCATGCCCTGCACCACTATGCATCATTTTATACACAATATTATTTTGCAAACATTGCTTTTCGATAATGTCAGTTATCCCTCTATCCATTGGTACTGGTGCAGCATCCATCCACATTTTAATCTTTATTTGAACTCCTAATTCATTTGCAACTTTGTTTATTTCCTGTACTATTTTATCAGTAAATTGATGCAATTCTTCTTTTTCAACATGCCTTACATCTATCGTAAATATAGCTTTACCTGGTACTACATTTACGATATTGGGCTCTACTTTAATTTCCCCAACAGTGGCAACAAGTGGCTCTCCATGTTCTAAAGTCATGGTATGAATCCTATGTATCATATAACTAGCTGCACTCATCGCATCTTTTCTATATTTCATTGGTGTGGTGCCTGCATGATTGGATTCACCAATTATTTCAACTGTAAATCGTCGTTGACCAACAATGTTTTGGACAATACCAATGGATCTCTCTTCTTTCTCTAGTACTTCTCCTTGTTCTACATGAAGTTCAACAAATGCTTTAATATCCTTACGAGCATATTCAGGATTAGCTTTAAATGTGAAACCAGTTTGTCTCATCACATCTACAAATGCTTGACCATTAAAATCTGAGATATTCTGAACATCTTCTTGTTTAGCAATCCCAACAATATTTTTAGATCCCCAAAATGTATATGGAAATCGGCTTCCCTCTTCTTCAGCCATGGATACAACCTCAATATTCCGCAAAGGCTGTCCATATTTTTCTTTTAAATATTTTATAGCTAAAAATCCAGCGATAATACCATACTGTCCATCAAATAATCCTCCATTTTTTACTGTATCAACATGAGAACCAGTTAATATTGTTTCGTCTTTATATTTACTACCTTCAAGCATTCCAAATAAATTTCCGATTTCATCATAATGGATAGATAATTCCTCTTTAATAAATAGCGTTTTTAGAGACTCTTGAGCCTCTAGCCACTCGGAACTATATAAGAACCTGGATACGCCTCCTTCTGGATCTTTTCCACATTCTCCTAACCAATGAAGTAAATCGAGTGTATCCTTTCCTAATTGCAACTTATCCAGTGTATGCATTAATTTCCCTCCAGTAAACTTCCAATTAATTTACTCTTATCCCCTTAAATGTTTCCTTCTTCAAAATGTGTATTCGGAGAAGTCTCCTTAAAAAACATCATGATAATTAAACTTATTCCAAGAATGATAACAGCTGAATAGAACCCAGCAGCCATACTGCCCGTTAAATCGGCTAAGTAACCTGCGATAAATGGAGCCACAATTGAGGATGACATTCCTATAAAATTATAAAGACTAAACGCTCGGCCATATGATTCTGGATTTACGTTCTCTGAAACAGTTGCAATTAGCACCGGATCTAGCGCTATTTTCCCAAAAAGACCATAAATAATAAGAGCTCCAATCATTAAAGGGATACTTTGAATATACACCGTTGCCCATAAAGAAATTGCGGCGATTGGAACCAATGTAAATACAAATATTTTTTTCTTTCCATATTTATCAGATAAATAACCAACAAAAAGTGAACCTGGTATTGCTGCCCACGGAACTAATGATGAAATAAAACCTATTTCACTTCCTTGAAATCCCCGCTCCACTTGTAAATACTTTGGTAACCACGTCATAATAACTGTAAATCCATAAATAGAGCAAAATAATACAATGAATGTAATTAAAAGATTACGGTTCTTTAATAAAGAAAGCATACTTATATCAGTCTCTATATCTATGACTGGATTACTTACATCTTTCTTTTGTCTCTTTCCTTCTTTGACAACAAAACCAATAAACAAACCGCATAAAATGGTTAAAACGGAAAATATGTAAAACATCATTCTCCAGTTTATTCCCCATTCCAACACAAGGGTACTAGAAGAAATAAAGCCTAATGATATTCCTAAAGCAGCTCCACTATTAATGATGGCAGAACCGATACTCCTTCTTTTATTTGGTATTGCCTCAGAAGAAAGTGCGAACTGCGGTCCATAATAAGTAGCTTGTGTAAGTCCTGTTAAAGCACGCGCCACTAAGAATCCTGTAAATCCAGCCATAATACCACTTACTCCTGTAAAAATTCCAAATAAAATAAACCCCGGAACCAGAATTATTTTCCTTCCAAACTTATCGCTCAATGTACCGGCCGGAATTTGTGCGATTGTATAAGTGAAAAAGAAAATACTATTTACTAAACCCAGTTGAGTATTGTTCAAGTTATATTCCAACCCTATCTCTCCCAATATAGGGTTTAAAATGTACCGATCCGCATTAAGAAATATTGTTCCTAAAGTAAATGCTAGTACAACTTTCCACCAGTAAGGAATCAAAGTAGTGGATTCTCCAAATTTATCTTGTTTTTTCGTTAAAGATTCAGACATATTAACAATACTCCCTTTACATTTTTCAGTGAAAATCCACCTTATTTAATATTTTTATAAGCATAATACTTTA
>NZ_JBNLYC010000333.1:0-2506 GCF_050172015.1 Bacillus sp. GMa5/1
TATCATAAATTGCTACACGATGGCATAACATCTCAGCTTCTTCCATATGATGAGTTGTATATATGACAGTGATTCCTAGTTCTTCTACGAGATGGCGAATACAATTAAAAATATGGTTTCTTGATTGTGGATCAATTCCCACTGTTGGTTCGTCTAAGAAAATAACTTTTGGCTTATTTAACAAACCGATCACTAAATTAATTCTTCTTTTCATACCACCTGAAAATGTATCAATTCTCTTATGTGCCCAATCCTCAAGCTGTGCGAATTGCAAAGCTTCTTTTATGCGGCTTTTTTTCCTATTTCCCTTTAATCCATATAAATCGGCATAAAAAGATAAGTTATCATATGCAGTTAAAGTCGGGTATAGCGCTAAATCTTGAGGTACTACACTCACATGTTTTTTAATCTTATTCCGTTCAGTATACAAGTCGTAGTTACATACTGTACCATACCCTTCATCTGGCAGAGTAAGAGTAGATAAAATCGATATAAGTGTTGTCTTCCCAGCTCCATTCGGTCCTAGTAATCCTATAATTTCACCTTTACGGATATCTATGCTTAAATTCTTAATAACTGTATAATCTCCATATGATTTCTTAATGTTTCGAATGGAAAT
This sequence comes from Bacillus sp. GMa5/1, assembly GCF_050172015.1. Lineage (NCBI taxonomy): Bacteria > Bacillati > Bacillota > Bacilli > Caryophanales > Bacillaceae > Bacillus > Bacillus sp. GMa5/1. The sequence continues at coordinate 620 of NZ_JBNLYC010000333.1, forward strand.
CATAGTATTTATATCAGTCATAATGTTTCCCCCTTCTTCTTGCTGTTACAATTTATTAGAAGTGACTCTTCTTTATCTCCATTAAAGCTTCAAGGTATTTATATCCATACTTTTCATCTGGTTCTAGGTATGTGCCTTCTGCCCACTCATTCCAAGCATTAATAAATAAAAAGTCAGTGTCCTTACTATGTTGTAAAAGATACTTCTTAAACTTATCGGGATTAGCCCCTTTCATAATTAAAGCGCTTTCTTTTTCCTTGGTGAGTTATCCCAATCTACAAAAGCCCCTTTATATATGTTTTCACGTTCTTTAATTTGACGGTTTAATATTCTTTTCCATACAAAATCATAACTTAAGTGAAAATCTTTTTTTTCTTGGTGTAGTGAATTTGTATTACCTATTAGTTTTTTTAAAGTGTACATAGGTTCAAACTCTATAGCAGCATCAAAAGGAAAATCTGATTTATCTTCAAAAATTGTTAACATTTCTACAAAGTGTATCCCTAGAAGCCCTTCAGATTGAGCCCATTCATTCCATAGACTCAACATTTTATTTAGGTTTGGTATAGAAGCTGGTCGGTAAATTACAAATATCGGTTTATCTTTAATATTTAAATAGTTTTTGTTTTTAAAGAATGGCAAAAGATAGTTAAAGTGTTCTTTCCAATCAGACTCATCCCCATATTCTTGTCGCATCAATACTTCTTGGTCTTTCCCATCCCAAGATCTTGTCCAAGATTCATTTGCCAAACATAAGCAATATGGGAAATCAATTTCCTTACATTGATTTCTCAATTCTATTGGTTTTTCTAGTAATTTTTTCCCTTTGAACCAATAGTGATAATAGCAAAAACCATCTAAACCATACTGTTTTGCTAAGTTCACCTGCCATTTGTGAACATCTAAATCTAATAAATTGTAATAATATGACCCTAATGGATTCCTAGGCTGATAGTGATTTAGAAAACGGGGTTTTGCTTTTTTTATATTGGTCCATTCTGTAAAACCTTTCCCCCACCATAAGTCATTTTCAGGTATTTCATGAAATTGTGGTAAGTAAAAAGCAATAGTCTTCATTATTAAGGATTTCACCCCTTTCTTGTATGCTAGGACTCAATTATTAGTTAAAAACAATTTTTCAATATAAAACTCCTAGTTTTTACTACATAACTATTTAACCTGATGTTAAATGTTGTCACAAAATAAGGCAAAAAGACCCTAATTATTGTAATTTTCACACACGAAAAATAATATTTTGAGTTTTTTAAAGAAAATTATACAAAAAAACACTTTAAATCCATTAAATTAATGTATAGTTTTATATGATAGGAGGGATAAAATATGTCGTATTTTGGCGAAAAATTCACAAATTTATTGATAAATTTAGATGTGGCTAGCCTAATTGGAAAAATAAAACAATACCAAGGAAGATTGGAGGTCTATGAGAAGGAGTTTCCATGTACATTAGAAAAGTTGCAAAAATCTACTCAGCTTCAACATACCAAAGATTTTGTTGCAATGTATAAAAACTTAAAAATAACAAATAAAAGGTTAAAAGAATTAATTACATATGATTTGTCGCCAAAAACAATAATTGAAGATGAAATATCTTGTTACGTAGATGCGCTATCACTCATTCATAATAATTATGAAAAGCTTACTATTGATCCAAACACAATCTTAGAAATACATTTTCAACTTTTTAAATATGCTACTTCGGATAGTGGAACATGGAGAAAACAGGACATCTTACTTGAAGAACATGAGCAACTAAATTTCTCATTTTATTGCTATCGTCCTTTAACGATTAAAGAAATCCCAGAAGCAGTAAAAAATTTATGTGAGGAATACAATTATTTATTAAATCAAAAAGATATTGATCCACTA
>NZ_JBNLYC010000334.1:0-2459 GCF_050172015.1 Bacillus sp. GMa5/1
CAAATGTTGCAATTTACATTTAACCCCTGTAAAATTTAGGGTGTAAAAAATATTATAGGAGATGTGATTATGAAGAAAATTTTAACTTCACTTATGCTAATTGGATTAGTAGTATTTGGCTTTATTTTACCAAGCAATAATGCAAGTGCAGCTGAAAACACGCCACTTGTCGACAAAGTACAAATTACTAACATCGGAAACAATGAGTATATCGACTATGGGCAAGGTAAAAAGTATAGAGTTTACGCATATAAAAACACAACATTCAAAGGATATGCATATGACGCAAATGGACAAGCAGTACCTGCTGGTACAACTTTTTACATTTACTTCGATGGCGCACTAAATTTTGCTAAAAAAGATATTTTATGTACTGTAGGAGCAAATGGCGCATTTGAAGGTTCAGTGGAAATGCCTAGTGGTAAGGGGAATTATTCTTTCTGGGCTTCAAGATCAACACACTACTACGATATTGTGACTCTTGGTTATTACAATGGTCCTAACAAAACTAATCCGATTTCAAAAGCAAATGAAAAAACAGTTTATCATTACGCTCAGGGAGTATATCATCCATAAAAAAGAGCCAGCCTATAAGCTGGCCATTTTTTATTTTATAGAAATATAGACGTTATAAGTCGTAATGTAGTAAGTTTTTCCTTTTAAATCGTGTTCTTTATATTGCACGGATGCTTTCGGTTTAAATACTTAGTTTAGATATGATGAATTAGTAAATATAAATTAAAAGAAGCCACCCAACAGGATAGCTTTCAATGTTTATTTTTTAATGTACTCGTACCACCAGTTTCTTTCATCCATCCAAGCTGTAATCTTATCAAGCTCGCCATTAGGTAGTACTTCAGTTTGTAAGTAAGCTAAACCAGTTAATGGATCAGAGACAACCTTCCCTTTTGTTCCACGCTCATTCATAGCATTTACGACTTCCTGAACCAGTGAAATGCCAAATCCACCAGATTTAACGTATTGATAGCCACCATTGGCAATAGCTTGTTCTAGGTGTTTTTCTCCTGTAAACCAAGATAATGATTTACTGCCAATCAATTGATTCAAATCACACTTACCGATACCAGGTACATTACCTGTCTCTGTGTATTGCCAAATATCGCATGGATAAGCTGGCTTGTTACCGCCATAACGAGGAATCCAAACAAAGTCAGATTTTACATTTGCCATACCAAACGGAGCATACATATGGTGACCAACGTATAAACCAACTTTCTGAGCACCTAATTGGCGCAGTTCATCAATAAATGCTTGTGTGCCCGCTCTCATATCATTCATTGTTTTTACTTCAACATCTGCAACCCAGACTGTCGCGTTCTTGTCTCCACGATTCCAGAAGTCACGAGCTTCTATTCGTGCATCGTTTTCAGAAACGAAGCGACAGAATGCATAGTTACCAAAAGGAATACCATGTTGCTTCATGGCTTGTACATATCCTTTATACAATGGATCTACATAATTTGAACCATCTTGTACACGAGCGATGATGAAATCAATGTATTGCTTTGCTATAGGCCAGTTAATGTCACCATTCCATTTTGAAATATCAATAATTTGTCCCATTACTTAACATCTCCTTTTCTATCTTCTTGTTTTTGTTTACCGCCTAAAATCTCAACTGCATTTGTTAAAGCTTGCGGAAGCGGAATACCCATTCGTCCGGCATTTTCTAAAAGTGAAAGTAATTCATTACCCATGAAGAAGAAAATTGTCGCTTCACGAATAGCACTATTACTTCCTAACGCTGCATCTAATTGAGCTGCTGCTCCGACCAAAAGAAAAAGCACCACCTTTTTGGCGATGCCTTTGAAACCAACTTTACTTTTTAATTCCCCGTTATATCCTGCTGCAATCATGCCAGTTAGATAATCAATAACTGCCATCGTTACTAAGATTTTCAATGTTGCATCCCATCCTCCCAAGAAATACCCACAGAAGCCACCGAAAGTGGCAATAAAGGTTTTTAATAATAAATCAATACGATCCATCTTTTCCTCTCCTTTTTAGATAATAAAAACAGACCAGCTTATGGCTGCTCTGTTTGCGTTGTATTTTCAGTTGTTAGCTTTTCTAATCCTTGAGGATATACCCCTGTTAACTTATAGTAATCCTCTGCACAAATTTGTCTTTTTACTGGCCCCATATCTAAGTCATATAATCTCGCACCGCGTCCACAAAATTGACATTTAGTTGCAATTCGCATCGAAACAGTACCATCAATTAAACCCCATACCTCTACCTGTGAACCTTCAGTTATTCCTGCATCCCTTAACATATCAAAAGGGATTGGAATAAATAGTCCTTTTTCTGTATTTGATACATTGACCAATCTTCCTGCAAATGGAAACCCTTCTCCTGCTTGTACTGGAAACATCCATATCACTCTCCTTGTTTTTTAAAACATTTTCCATTGTCCATCACAATAATAGAAGCCCCAC
>NZ_JBNLYC010000335.1:0-2422 GCF_050172015.1 Bacillus sp. GMa5/1
ATTCATAAAGATTATAAGCATTTAGCGAAAGAAGGAGAATAGTCATGAAAAAATTTCCATTCAAAGTACTAACTTTAGCTACATTAGCAACTGTTATAACTGCTACTACCGGTAACACTATTCATGCATTTGCACAAGAAACGACCGCTCAAGAACAAAAAGTAGGCAATTATGCATTGGGCCCCGAAGGACTGAAGAAAGCATTAGCTGAAACAGGGTCTCATATTCTAGTAATGGATTTATACGCAAAAACAATGATTAAGCAACCAAATGTAAATTTATCTAATATCGATTTAGGCTCAGAGGGGGGAGAGTTGCTCAAAAATATTCACCTTAATCAAGAGCTGTCACGAATCAATGCGAATTACTGGTTAGATACAGCGAAGCCACAGATTCAAAAAACTGCTCGTAATATTGTAAATTACGATGAACAATTTCAAAATTATTACGACACATTAGTAGAAACTGTACAAAAGAAAGATAAGGCAGGTCTAAAAGAGGGTATAAATGATTTAATTACTACAATCAATACAAATTCAAAAGAAGTTACAGATGTGATTAAGATGCTACAAGACTTCAAAGGGAAACTATATCAAAATTCTACAGATTTTAAAAATAATGTTGGTGGTCCAGATGGGAAAGGTGGATTAACTGCAATATTAGCAGGTCAACAGGCAACGATTCCACAACTTCAAGCTGAAATTGAGCAACTTCGTTCTACTCAGAAAAAACATTTTGATGATGTATTAGCATGGTCAATTGGTGGTGGATTGGGAGCAGCTATTTTAGTTATTGCAGCTATTGGAGGAGCGGTAGTTATTGTTGTAACTGGCGGTACAGCAACACCGGCTGTTGTTGGTGGACTCTCGGCTCTTGGCGCAGCTGGTATCGGTCTAGGAACTGCGGCTGGTGTCACAGCATCTAAGCATATGGACTCCTATAATGAAATTTCTAACAAAATCGGAGAATTAAGTATGAAAGCAGATCGTGCTAATCAAGCAGTTCTTTCGCTTACTAACGCGAAAGAAACATTGGCATATTTATACCAGACTGTAGATCAAGCGATATTGTCTCTAACAAATATTCAAAAGCAATGGAATACAATGGGCGCAAATTATACAGATTTATTGGATAATATCGATTCTATGCAAGACCACAAATTCTCTTTAATACCAGATGATTTAAAAGCCGCTAAAGAAAGTTGGAATGATATTCATAAAGATGCAGAATTCATTTCAAAAGATATTGCTTTTAAACAGGAGTAGAACTGAAATTTAAAACCTAAATTGGAGGAAAATGAAATGATAAAAAAAATCCCTTACAAATTACTCGCTGTATCGACGCTATTAACTATTACAACTGCTAATGTAGTTTCACCAGTAACAACTTTTGCAAGTGAAATTGAACAAACGAATAATGGAGATACGGCTCTTTCTGCAAATGAAGCGAGAATGAAAGAGACCTTGCAAAAGGCTGGATTATTTGCAAAATCTATGAATGCCTATTCTTATATGTTAATTAAGAATCCTGATGTGAATTTTGAGGGAATTACCATTAATGGATATGTAGATTTACCTGGTAGAATCGTACAAGATCAAAAGAATGCAAGGGCACATGCCGTTACTTGGGATACGAAAGTAAAAAAACAGCTTTTAGATACACTGAATGGTATTGTTGAATACGATACAACATTTGATAATTATTATGAAACAATGATAGAGGCGATTAATACAGGGGATGGAGAAACTTTAAAAGAAGGGATTACAGATTTACGAGGTGAAATTCAACAAAATCAAAAGTATGCACAACAACTAATAGAAGAATTAACTAAATTAAGAGACTCTATTGGACACGATGTTAGAGCATTTGGAAGTAATAAAGAGCTCTTGCAGTCAATTTTAAAAAATCAAGGTGCAGATGTTGATGCCGATCAAAAGCGTCTAGAAGAAGTATTAGGATCAGTAAACTATTATAAACAATTAGAATCTGATGGGTTTAATGTAATGAAGGGTGCTATTTTGGGTCTACCAATAATTGGCGGTATCATAGTGGGAGTAGCAAGGGATAATTTAGGTAAGTTAGAGCCTTTATTAGCAGAATTACGTCAGACCGTGGATTATAAAGTAACCTTAAATCGTGTAGTTGGAGTTGCTTACAGTAATATTAATGAAATGCACAAGGCGCTTGATGATGCTATTAACGCTCTTACTTATATGTCCACGCAGTGGCATGATTTAGATTCTCAATATTCGGGCGTTCTAGGGCATATTGAGAATGCAGCTCAAAAAGCCGATCAAAATAAATTTAAATTCTTAAAACCTAATTTAAATGCAGCGAAAGACAGTTGGAAAACATTACGAACAGATGCTGTTACATTAAAAGAAGGAATAAAGGAATTAAAAGTGGAAACTGTTACTCCACA
>NZ_JBNLYC010000336.1:0-2421 GCF_050172015.1 Bacillus sp. GMa5/1
ATTATATAAAAAGGAATCAAATCTATAAGTAAGATTTAAATCCTTTTCGAAATCAAAAAGACTTTGTCAAAATCTAATATAATTTATGCTTGTCTTTTTAATATGTATCTAGTAAAAACATATTTTTTATCCATAGAATTCTGTTTTCAATGCTAGGAATTAGTGTTCTAAACAAGAAACCGTACAAAGTGATCTGAAAAACCTGAGAGATATTGTATGTAGTTTGCTCATCTCCAGGTACTACAATAAAAGAGCCTTACCTTTCTAGGCAAGACTCTACTAGTTTAGTTGTATACTATTTACATGATAACTAAGAAACAGAAAACATATAACACCAAATAACAGCACCCTATTACTCCTCCTACAGCTAATACCTGTTTAACCCAACTCTTAAATTTTTGATTACTGTAAATCGCTTGCACTCTTTCCATATTTCCTCCTATTAAGCAGAACCCTTAAAGACTCTCACCTCGCTATAGTACCATTAAAAAATGAATAATAGAGATCTAATGTATAAATATGCAATATTGCATACGAAAATGTATTGTTATAATTGTAAGCGCTTACTATAATAAGGTTATAAAGATTTACTACATCTTAATACGAAAAAGAGGAGAGAATAATATGGAAATCGCAATGGCAGTTTTAAAATTTATAGGTGGAGCAATCCCATTAATTCAAGAACTACTAAAAGCATTTATGTAAATTCACTATTTAGCAATTATTTATAAAAATTATTATACAAATGATCTATATATAAAAAATGAATTGGTTTACAGATCATTTGCGTGATCAAGGTCCCTTTAACATGACTAAGGGGCCTTTTTAAAATTTTTAAATAATTAAGGTTACGTCACATCACGATCAAGTTAGCAAAATAAAATGAAACTTTAACTTGATGGTGATGGGGTAACAGTTGTGATTTAGAGATAAGATCAGATTATACAAAGTTTTGCACGTCAGCGATACTGAAAATAAACTTCGCCTTTAGTAGCAAGAATCCCCAATAAAGATAGTCAACTTGCCTATTTAGGAATAAGAGTGTCAATTTAAATGATGCATTCTGAAACACTACTCTTCTTCTAAAATAGCGTAATAATATTCATCCCACCATTCATTCCCATGTGGTATACACTTCCTGAAATAGCCTTCTCTTCTCATTCCAATCTTCTCCATTACTCGATATGATGGGGTATTTTGTGGTTGACATGTAGCTATAATCCTATGTAATTTCATTTCCTTAAAGCCATATTCCAATGTAGCTTGTGCTGCTTCAGAAGCATATCCTTTATTGAAATATTTAGGATTGAACACCCAACCAATCTCATATGTATGCTCACCAAAATATTTATGAAAAACTATATGACCAATCAGAATATCTTTATCAATTAATACTACAGGAAAGTTCTTAGCGTTTTCACCAATGTTTTCATTCACAAAGTTTCTTGTATTTTCTTCAGTAAAAACCCCTTCAGGTATGTATTTCATAACATTGATATCTGATGTATACTCATGAACAGCTTGCCAATCTTTGAACTCAAATTTCCGTATTAATAATCTTTCTGTTTTTATAAACATTTACTTTTCCCCCTCAAAAAATTGCAACTATATTTTAAATCCACATTTAACCCTTAAAACAAAAAGAACTTGTAGGACTCTCTACAAGTTCTTTTTAGTTTAAGGTGAATATACGAGCCAAACAAACTATCTTACAGATTGACTGTAGAAACTTTAGGGGTAATGCTTTGACAAATATATTATATAACAAATATTAACATCCACAGGATTTATTTTTGAAAATTATGTGAATTAAGAAAGGAAGTAGTTTTTTCTTAGCTATTATTATTATTAACTGACGGTATCATTATATTTCATTCTGCAACTTATTTAGAAGCGCTATGTACATTTCGAAGAAGTTCTTCAATAAGTTTTGTTTTTTCATTTACCTTTGTGGCATATGTGAAATCACCATAACAATATGGATACCTAAAATTATTTTTATTTCCACCACAAGTATACATCGCTGGATTTTGATCAACTTTCATCTTAGAAAATTTTTTGGCCGAATCCTCCGAGTGTTGTTTAACTTCTTGACTAGCAATAAAATCAATATACCCTGGCCCCATATTATAGCTTTGAATAATTGTATCCATGCTAACATCTTTTTCCGTTCCATATTTGTACATTTTAGCAAAGTGCTTTACCCCTTGTTTAATGCTCAAGCTTGTCTCTTGAATTTCATTTGCCTTTAATCCAAGTGATTCGGATGACTGCATAGGGTCGTTTCCCTCACCTCTACTCTCTTGATACATAATTCCTAATAAAATTGGTGTTTTCTCTCCTAAATTATATTTTTCTAATTCTTTTTTTAAGGTAGACTCATATTGCAATACACGTTTTTCGGTGGCTTGCGCTTTATTT
>NZ_JBNLYC010000337.1:0-2403 GCF_050172015.1 Bacillus sp. GMa5/1
CTTTTATCTTTAATATTAAATTCATATTTTATAGTTAGAAGAAACGAGGTAATGTAACTATGATAGGTGAACAAATTAAATCTCTAAGGAAGAAAGCTAAATTAACACAACAAGATTTAGCAGAAGGTATTATTACAAGAAGCTATTTAAGTCAAATTGAACAAGGATCTGTACAGCCAACATATGAAGTTTTAGAAAAGTTTGCAAAAAAACTCAATTGTACACTAGATGATATCCTTCTAAAGCCTATAGATAAAAAGATGGGTACGCTAGAATTAGGTAGACAATTGAAACTTGCTGAAAACTATGTAACAACCTCTCAATTTGAACAAGTAAAGAAAATTATCGACAAGTTAGAAAGAACCATTGAAAATATGGATATTTCTAATTTAGAACATGGTATTTTCAATTGGATTAGGGGCAAGTATTGCGAATATGATAAGGATTATGAAAAAGCAAGATTCTTCTACGAGGCGAGTATTCAACATCTTGAAGGCGAAAACAATGATATTTGGCTTCTAAAGAGTTTAGATAGACTGGGATATACCTTTATACGGTTAGGGAATTTACAACTTGCCCTGCAAACATTAAGAAGAGCATATAAGATTTCTATATATGAACAAATTCAAGACACGAACAAAATTTCCTTGCTTCTAAGCCTTTCCATAGTTCATGGACAAATGGAGGAATATCATTCAGCTATTCATTTTTTAGATGAAGCAATTGAATTAAATCAGCTAATGAACACTTTCTACATGCAAGGAAAAATTCATATGGCATTAGGTGTATGTTATATGGAATTAAAGGATTACAAAAAATCTGAAAGTGAATTTTTAAACTCCTTACATTTCTGTAAATTATCAAATGAGAAAGCTGACGAATCCGGTGTTCATACAAACTTAGGGATACTATACGTAAGAAATAACGAGACAAAAAAAGGAATTAAATATTTATTACAGGCTTTGGACTCCTCTATTAACTTAAATCTGCCATCAATAAGTGTTAGTAACATTAAATTAGAATTAGCTAAAGCATTTTTCAATGAAAAGCAATTAGAAGAAACCGAAAAATACTGTAATGATGTTTTATATTCTGAGGATCGCTTTGTATTCATGGATCAAATCTATGAATTATTAGGAGACATGTGTTGTCATAAACAAGAATATTCAAAAGCAATTAATAGTTATGGTGAAGCATTATCAAGTTATAAGAAGAAAAATAAAACAAAAAAAGTAAATACAGTTCTTAAAAAAATAGGGGACACTTACTTCTATATGAATGAACCTAAGTTAGCCTTAGAAAACTATCAAAAAATCGAGTTTTATTAATCTGTGACATGCCCTATTAACAATATTCTCTATTTCATTTCAATAACCTATAACCTTGAATCAATCTATAAAAACTGGGAGAACTATTCAACGATACCTGAAGCTCATTACAACCTAGATACTTAAAGCAAAAATGCTTCTCTTTCAACATAGAGAAGCATTTTTTTATATCAAAAATAATTCAACAAGATAATGCCTAAAAATATTAAGGAGGGATTACTATAGAAGTCTATGCTTTGAGTGGGCCCAGTGGTACTGGAAAAAGCACAGTCGCACTCACCTTTTCATATCAAAATAATATTCCAGCTATTATCGATGATGGCCTATTAATTGTAAATGGAAAAAAAGCAGCTGGTTTTTCTGCCAAATATGAAAAAAATTCTTTTACTGCTGTAAAAAGGGCAATTTTTCATTTTAATGATCATGCAAATGAAGTAAAGACCACATTGAAAAAATCGAAAATTAACAAAATTTTAATTATAGGTACTTCAAAAGAAATGGTAAATTTAATTGCATTAAGACTAGGGATTCCATCAATTAAACACCATATCAATATCAGTGAAATTAGATCTCTAACGCAAATGAAAATGGCACAATATGTGCGTAAAACAGAAGGAAAGCATGTCATTCCTATACCACATAATCAAATTAATCAAAATTTCTTTCGAAAGATAATTAAACAAGGAATTAAAATTTTATCACCAAACAAGGAATTAATGGGAGAAACAACAGTTGTCACACCCAACTTCCATAAAGACTCTATTCACGTCTCCAATAAAACTTTAGAACAAATCATAAAAAGACAATGTGAATCTGTAGCAGAAGTACTTAGATGTAAAAAAATTACCATTAATATGTTCACTCTCCCTACTGTAAAAATTACTATTGATCTATCTTATCCTAATCAACATAGTATTAAATCCATTGCGGAAACTGTTCAAGACCAGATTAATCAAGGTTTTCAACAGCATCTACAGCTAAATTTAGATTCCATTGATATCTATATCTCTAAAATTAAGAGGCTAAATAAAAAAAATTTTAAAGAGACGTCTCAGCCTTTATGAGATTAAATAAA
>NZ_JBNLYC010000338.1:0-2372 GCF_050172015.1 Bacillus sp. GMa5/1
TTTTTACAAATATCCATATAGTATTGAAAAAACAGAGAAGGGGAAACTTCTCTGTTTACTTTTGTATGTTTTTTTCGACTTGTTCTCGAACTGTTTGAATGTAATTCATTTTATGATCCCAGCACTCTTGGCTTAAATCGACAGGGTATTCTTCAGGATTTAAAGTTCGCATATATTCTTCCCAAAATAGAGAGAGACTCTGTTCATTATATTTTTGAATATCTAATATACTTGGTAGTTCATATGTTCTTTCACCGTTAACGAAAATATCTTTATGCAGTTCACGGGCTTCAAAGTTTGTTACGAATTTACTTATATATGTGTGAACTGGATGGAACATTTTTAAGCGCTCTTCTTTTCCAGGTTCTTCAGAATCTAATGCAATATAATCGCCTTCTGCATGATCGTTTACCCGATTGATAATACGATAAATTCGTTTCAGTCCTGGAGTGGTAATTTTTTCAGGGTTAGATGAAATTTTAATCGTATCATTTAATTTTCCGTCAGTATCTTCAATCGCAACTAGTTTGTAAACAGCCCCCAATGCAGGTTGCTCAAAGGACGTAATTAATTTTGTCCCAACGCCCCATACGTCAATTTTTGCTCCTTGAGATTTAAGGTGCATAATTGTGTATTCATCTAAATCGCTAGAAGCGATAATTTTTGTATTTGTAAACCCTGCTTCATCTAATAGTTTTCGTGCCTTTTTCGATAAATAAGCCATATCACCACTATCAAGACGTATGCCATAGAAATCAATACGATCCCCAAATTCTTTTGCAACACGAATCGCATTTGGAACACCAGATTTCAATGTGTCATATGTATCAACGAGAAAGACGCACTTTTTATGAGTTTCAGCGTATTTTTTAAACGCGACGTATTCATCGCGATATGCTTGAACGAAAGAGTGAGCGTGTGTGCCAGCTACAGGAATCCCAAAGCGTTTCCCAGCACGAACGTTGCTTGTAGAGGAGAAACCACCAATAAAGGCAGCACGCGTCCCCCAAAGGGCAGCATCGAACTCATGGGCACGTCTTGTGCCGAACTCTAAAAGCTCATCATTACTTGCAGCATGTTTCATACGTGCTGCTTTTGTGGCAATTAATGTTTGGTAATTCACAATATTTAAGAGGGCAGTCTCAATAATTTGTGCTTCACCAAGTGGTGCATCAACACGTAATAAAGGTTCGTTATTAAATACAACTTCGCCTTCTTGCATACTGCGAATCGTCCCAGTGAATTTCATATTTTGTAAATAATGAAGGAATTCTTCTTCAAATTGTAATTCTGCTAAATAAGCGATATCGCTTTCAGTAAAACTGAAATTTTCTATGTACTCTACAATTTTCTCAAGGCCAGCAAAAACAGCGTAGCCGTTCTCAAATGGAAGCTTTCGAAAATATAAATCAAAAACAGAACGGCGATTATGAATACCATCTTTCCAATATGTATAAGCCATGTTGATTTGATATAGGTCTGTATGTAAGGCATAACTATCGTCTTTATAATGAGTCATCGCGAGAACACCTCCATAATTTGGTTATAGTATACCAATTTTTCACCATTCGTAGCAAAGAAGAGATATTGATGTGAAGTCAAGAGAGAAAAAAATGAAATTATGCATATTTTTTAGAAAATTTATATTTATCAATTTATATTTCTCCAAATTTTATGTATTATTAGAGTAATGGGGGTAATGAGAATGGAGGAGGACAATGCAACAAACATTAGAAAAAATAGGCAAACAAGTCTTTTATAAACGGCTACAGCAAAAAATGACACAAGAAGAATTATGTCAGGGCATTTGTTCTGTCTCATACTTAAGTAAGATTGAAAATGGAAAGATTGAAGCATCAGAAGAAATTCTACAATTGCTCTGCGCAAGATTAGAAATTGCCGTGACGGATTTGAGGGATGTAGAAGAAGATGTGAAGGGGAAGCTGGATGAATGGTTGAATGCACTAGTTCATTTAGACAAGCAACAAGTAGAACGTATATATGAAGAGTTGCAAGGTGAAATGAAGCATGTGTTGGATTTTGAAATTATAAATTATTATAAACTGCTGTATACACGTTATTTAATTATGAAAAGGGATTTTCCTGCTGTCGAAAAAGAGTTAGAGAGCTTAAAGAAGATGTACAAAAAGTATTCACCATTCCAAAAATTATTATATACGTATAGCAAAGGGTTATATTATTTTTTACAACATAGATATAAGAAGGCATTGGAGTATTTGACTCGAACAGAAGTAATGGCAAAGGAACAAGGTTATCATGAGAATGGAATATATTTCAATTTAGCTCTTGTTTATAATGAATTAGAAGTTGAACATATGACTTTACATTTTGCTAATGTAGCAATGGAAGGA
>NZ_JBNLYC010000339.1:0-2369 GCF_050172015.1 Bacillus sp. GMa5/1
TTTTATTAGAAAATCTAAATTTCATTGTTTTTTTATCCAGAAGCCTAAATATACATTTGATATTATTCTAAAGTTTATAGCGCAATATTCGAACATTTTGTGAAAATCAGCAAAAAACATTACAAACTACTAGTAGTAGGTATTAATTTCCTAGTGTTTGTTCCAAGCACTGTGTTAAACTGAGAGGGTTTAACAGATCTACTCTAATAACATTAATGAAATGGGGTATTTACTTGAACTTTCCACAATTAAAAATCGGTCATATGATGCCAAAGGTCCCAATTATGCAGGGAGGAATGGGCGTAGGCATTTCATTAAGTAAACTTGCATCTGCAGTTGCAAATGCTGGAGGAATTGGGATTATATCAGGAACTGGTATTTCCATAGATGAAATGAGGATGCATATTAGGAAGGCGAAAGAAAAGATCCGGAATACTGGTTATATTGGAGTAAATGTCCTTTTTGCAATGAATGATTTTGCTGAAAAAATGAAAGCAGCTATTGAGGAAAAAGTTGATTTCATCATATCTGGTGCTGGTATTTCACGAGATATGTATACTTGGGGAAAAAATGCCGACATACCAGTTATTTCAATAGTATCCTCAGCCAAACTCGCTAGATTATCTGAACGCTTGGGTGCGGCCGCTGTTGTAGTAGAGGGTCATGAAGCAGGAGGTCATCTGGGTACCGATCGACCTTTATTCGATATATTACCGGAAGTAGTTGCAGCAGTCGAAATTCCCGTAATTGCTGCTGGAGGAATTATGACTGGAAAAGATATTGCGCATGCCTTAAAAATGGGTGCATCTGGTGTGCAAATGGGTACAAGATTCGTTGCAAGTAATGAGTGTGACGCACCACTATCCTTTAAGGAAAAATATATAAATGCTCGATTAGAAGATACTATATTAGTCAAAACAACTGTCGGGCTCCAAGGTCGTGCGGTTAAAAATAACTTTACTAAATTAATAGCTGATAATAATAAAAAGATAAAAATAAAAAAGTGTATAAATTGCTTAAAAAACTGTTCTTATCGTTTCTGTACGCTAGATTCTTTGATAACCTCTATGGATGGTGATTGTGAAAATGGTCTTGTTTTCGCAGGTGCACGAGTAAATGAAATCAAAGAGATTTTGCCCGTCCAAACAATTATTAACAATATTATGATGGAATATAGAGCATGTATTTAAGATAGAATCCATGTAAGTTCTTTAAAAAAATATTTAATGTTGTAAATTTTTATTTTCCTGACGATACATCAACTAATAATTATACTCCGGACATTATTGGTCATATAAAAGAACACCTACAAATGCTGTAGGTGTTCTTTTTAATTTATAATTGGATAATTTCTCTTATTTCTTCTATAGGTAACTTCGTAAATTTCGCAATATCCTCTACAGACATTCCGTTTTTATACATACCACATACCAATTGTATACGTTCGGCTTTTTTGCCTTCTTCAATACCCTTTTCAATACCTTTTTTGATTCCTTGCTCCTCTGCGTGAGCAAACTTTGCAGCTTCATCCATTAGGGTTTTTTCCCTCGCTTCATAGGCTTGTCGGAATGTCGAATCTTGACTCATTCGCTCCCACTTATTCATTGCTTTTTGTAAAATCGGATCTTGATTCATCGCAATGTCCTCCAATGTTTGAGTTAAGTGTTCATCTTCATTTGCCGGAAGTAATAACAGCCAACGAACAAATGAATCTTCCCACGGATTAACTTTCTCTTCCCGCCATTGTTCCATTAGTTTAGGAAGCTCTATAACATGAATCTCTATATCATCACTAAACTGCTTTTGCTGTTGTACATTCCATAGCTTTCCCGTTGTATGAAATTCCTCATATTCGGGAAAAAGTACGAAGTTTAACAAATTAATGGTAATTGTTTTACTAAGAGAGCTGTAAGGCATCCCTTTTTGTAACTGTGAAGTATATAATTTACCCCAGTAATACAAACTTCGTTTAATCATGTCGTGATTATTATTCAGCTGAATTTCTACGTTTACTTTAGTACCTGTGTCTAATGTGGCTGAGACATCTAAAATTGATAATTTATCATCCTCATGTTCTCGATGTAAATGTGGATCCTCTAATTGTAGTGACATAATAGGTGATTCTAATGAATTCTTTAGCATGGCATTTAAAAATGTGATAAGAATATCCTCACTACCACTTGTCCCAAATAATTGCTTAAAAGCAAAATCAATTCGTAAATTTACTAATGACTTGGTCATGACTTTCCTCTTCCTGTCTAAGAAACTCTCTTTTCTTTATTGTACATAAAAATTAGGTAATCATGCAAATAGGAACATTTACAAAAGATAACGCTACCATTCTTTTCAAAAATATATGTTCACTAGAA
>NZ_JBNLYC010000340.1:0-2358 GCF_050172015.1 Bacillus sp. GMa5/1
TTAATCGTTTAGGGGATGAAAAAGGGAGAGGTTCAAATGAAATGGTATTTATATACTCTCAAAAACTATGCGAAATTTAGTGGGAGAGCTACGAGAAAAGAGTACTGGATTTTTACTTTATTTAATAAGGTTACGTTTTGGTCATTAATATATTTGGCCTCTTATTCTTCGTCTGCCTTTTACTTAAGAGCCAATATTACCGTGCTATATATAACAATTTTTATCGTTCCTACTCTGGCAGTGGAAGCTCGTCGATTACATGATAGTGGAAAAACAGGATGGTGGCAGCTATTAAATTTGGTGCCATTTGGAGGAGCGGTTCTACTTGTGTTTTGTATCATTGAAAGTGATGAAGGTGAGAATAAGTATGGACCAAATCCACATTCAAATCTTAAACAAGCAATTTAATGTGTTTATAGAAAACTCTAATATAAAAGGTATGAACTAAAAGTTAGTTCATACCTTTTTTGTTGTATTATTCATAGAAGCCTCGTTCAGTAGTGAGCGCTTAAACTCAATATTTTGAGGTTTAACTGATCACTGCTTATGGGGAATATAAACATAATCGCTCTTGTAAATCTTTTAATATTTCTTCAGGCATTTCCCTAATTGTAATATCCTTCCCTAGAAAAAGCAGCCAATTTATTATTTCCGTCACTTCATCGGGATTGTTAACATTGATAAAAGTTTTTAAAATGGCTGTGGATTGGTAAGGATTAGTATAAGATATTGAAATTTTTAAAGGATGGTATTTTTTGAACTGGGCAATTGCTGTCGGACCAAGTTCAAGTACAAGGTTAATTGCTTCAGCCTTCTTACTTAGTTTTTCTAAAATCTTTTTCTTATTGAGCCTTTTATTCGTCGTGTATGGTTCGATATTGATGAGATCATCGACAGGAAACATTAACTTCTTTTCTTCTTTTAAGTCAAATCCTTCAATAATCCAATGGCTTTTTTCTTGATAAAGGTGTAATAGATAAATTGGATAAGACTTAATTTCTTCATCTTTTTTAATGGTAATCAATAAATGGTTATCCAAAAGAAGGATTTGAATGAGTTTTTCTAACATAGGATGGGGGAGATCAGAAAGCTCAAGTAGATCGGGATTATGAGGATTAGTTCCTTGGAACAGCAAGAGTTGATTTAAAAGAACAAGGTCATCCTGCTGGGTTTCTGAGATGAGTCCTAGTAGTTTTTCGGCTAAAGATTGACGACTCTTTAGGTAGGGAAGTTGTTGATTCCTCGTAGCCATAAAGGCAATAAAAAGAGCTTTCACTTCATTATCAGTAAAGCGAACAACGGGCAGGATAGAATTATGCATAACAAAATATCCACCCGTTCTCCCAACTTCAGCGACAAGTGGCATTCCCATAGCTTCAATTTCTCTAATGTCTCTAATAGCTGTCGATCGTGATATGTTAAATTCTCGTATGATTTCAGAAATTGTAAAGTGAGAGCGGTTGTTAATATATCGCATAATTGTATTGATCCGTTCAACTTTTTTCATTTTGGTCTCCTAAACAGTATCATTTTTTGACATGGTTTAAAGATATTATAAACGTATCAGATGAAAAGATAAATCGTTTGATTAATAAAAAAAGAGGCAGGTTTTGTATATGAAAAATTATACTATAGAAGAAAAAGATAGCTTTATTGTGTTAGGTATTGGAACTGAAATTAAGAGTGAGTACACAGACTTTGCTGGAATAAATAAAGAAAAGGAAGCCTTTTGGTCGGCTGTTAAAGAAGATGGAAGGCTGGACACTTTAAAAGCTTTAGCGACAAATGAATACATTTTTTCTGTGAGCGAAGCGGTGAATAACAAAATGATGTATTATGCGGGTGTCATGACAGAAGCACAAATAGAAGAAGAATCTAGAGTGATTCAGTTTCCGAGGGGAGAATACTTAGTAGTAAAAGGGGAAGACAAAACAGCTGAAGAGTTAAGTAATAAGTTGACTGGCATCGCCTTCGGTCAAGCTTTACCAGATGCAAATGAGTTTGCTTATGTTGGTGGACCAAATACGACGGTTGAGATGGGGAAAAGAAACGGCTTAGTGTTTGGTGAAATGTGGATTCCAGTTGTAAGGAAGTAAAGTGATAAAAGATACGAATATGGGAAGTAGAGGCTAACAATCTTGGATTGTTGGCCTTTTTAACATGAATATAATATTCATGTGTCTATTGTATTTTTTGCGGCAAGATTAAATAGCTTTTTTGTTACTTTACAATAAAGTATACTTAATATCAGTAATTCATATAATTAGGAGTGGTTTCTATATTTAGAGAAAATACAAAAAGGATACTTCTGTCATTAGTAACAAATCCAATACTAATAATTGTATACGGGATCTTTTG
>NZ_JBNLYC010000341.1:0-2345 GCF_050172015.1 Bacillus sp. GMa5/1
ATAGTTTGGTGATGATGGCAGAGAGGTCACACCCGTTCCCATACCGAACACGGAAGTTAAGCTCTCTAGCGCCGATGGTAGTTGGGACCTTGTCCCTGTGAGAGTAGGACGTCGCCAAGCAAAAACCTAAGTCGTTTCGACTTAGGTTTTTTTGTGTTTATTTTTATTATTTTAAATTTAAAGGTAAGAATTACCTTTATAAGAATATAGTCCAGATGTAACAAGAATGTTTGTGATCTTATATAAAAAGGTTATATGAAAAGTAGCAATCTAGCTCTTTTAACATAACCTTTTGTGTTTTTAAAGGATTTTACATTAGAAAAAATCTATAATTAAGGTAGTTAACATATATTTTTGATGGGTGTGGGGGATTATGAAAGAAATATGCATGTTATTAGTGGCTGTTATATTATGGGGCACAGCCATTGCGCCAACAAAATGGGCGTTAGAATCTATTCAGCCGTTTACTTTGTTGTTTATTCGTCTTTTCTTTGCAGGTGGAATTTGTATGCTATTCTCATTTAAGCAACTACAAAAATCAGTTGTACATAAAAAAGTTCCATGGAAAAGAATGAGTTTGTTAGCTTTTACCGGTGTAGCTGGTTATTTTATGTTTACATCCTACGGTATTTCTTTAACTAGTGGATTACATGTGAGTATTATAGATGCTGCATTACCATTAGTTACAATTCTTTTTTCAGCACTCTTTTTGAAAGAGAAAATTCGATTGAATTATTGGATAGGAATTATATTGGGTGCTATAGGAGTACTCTTTATTACGATTCCATCTAAAAGTGCTAATCAAGAAGTGTCTTTAATAGGAGATATACTGATATTATTAAGTACTTTTCTATTTGCTTTCTACACAGTTGTGCTAAAACGGCCAAAACAAGAACAGTATTTATCAAACGAGGTTTTTACAACATTAACTTTAATTATTGGAGCTGTTATTCTCTTACCGTTTGCACTGGTAGAAATTTTTTATTATGGTCTCCCAAAGGTTGAAACTTGGAAAACGGGACTTAGTGTAATATACCTTGTTATTGGAGCAACAATTTTAGCATATTGGTTTTGGAATAAAGCGCTAGAGAGAGTTTCAGCATCAGTAAGCGGATTATATTTAAATGCATTACCATTAATAAGTATTGTTACTTCAATTATTCTATTAAATGAATCTCTGACATGGAGAGTAATAATGGGAGCGAGTTTAGTTTTAATCGGAGTAGGATGGGCGGATAAGCAAAAGTTATGTAATCTATTAAAAGGTAACAAGGTGGAGAATAGAGACTGTTAAACAGTATGATTTATATAATTGAAATGTTAAAAAGATACCTTATATATGAGGTATCTTTTTTATTTAGCAAAGATAATAGACTAAAGTTAGTATGGATATTCTTTGCTGTATTTATATGTGTCGAAATCATTTTGAAATATTGTTTGGACAAGTTGTATACATTCAGTATCATAAAAGCTTTCAAAAGTCGGATGACGGGGAAATAAAGGATCAGTAATATCGCCTTCGCTAAAATCCCCTTTATAAATCATGGCGGGAGTTTGATGATGCCATGATGTTGAGAACTCATTTATTGGTGCGGTTTTTAATTCGAAACGCTTTTCTAATTCTTTCATTTCCTGATCGAAGTTTTCTAAGTATATATAATTGGTCACATATTCTTCTTCACCAGCTATATATTGTTGTGTGAAATGTGGGTTAATATCACTTGCGTGAGCTCCTTTCATAAATAGATAGTATAGAAATTGTTTAAATGAGATCCCTTTGGAGGAATTTTCATCTTGATATAAAAACTTTCGGATGGGTTTCCATTCGGGATGTTCCATATAAGGAGGTCCAATTAAGGATACGAAAGAACTGACTGCTCTCCTATAAGGGTTACGAACGAGTTTAAAAGTTTCTTTTTGTTTTTCTCGTAGAGCTATTCCTAGTCGTACACTATAGGTAGGTGTACTTTTGTATATATCATATTCATAATTATGAATGAAAGGACTATAGCTTAGAGCGGTTTGTAATAAATCAATCTGGTAAAAGAACCACTTAGCAAGAGAAGTACAACCGCTTTTTTGACTCCAAAATAGAATGATTGGAAACTTCCTATGATAGTGTGGGCTTCTTGAATGGGAGCTTATGATGTGTAATAAAGAAGGGTTGAACAAGTTCTACACTCCTTTCAGTTATCTTATTGATATGTATGAGAAATAAAAGGGGGGTATGAGAGTCTTTTTTATCTTTTTAAAAAAATGAAAGATTAATATTGACTATTATTATATAGAGGTGTAATATAGGACAAGTCGCCGATGACAATAACGTCGCAAGCGACAAATGAAAT
>NZ_JBNLYC010000342.1:0-2341 GCF_050172015.1 Bacillus sp. GMa5/1
ATTACGTATAACCAATATTAAATATATTGAATATAGGTATAATACCTCTTTAATTATAAAGATTTCAACACCACAATACCGTTACCTACAAAGAATTATTAAAAATGAAAAATAAGGAGTTGCATAATAATGAAGCTATCTCCGGTTACCTCAAAAAATATAGTTGCTGTTGGTTATAATCCTTTTTCTATGATTTTGCGAATCCAATTAAAGCATGGTATGTATGATTTCTTTAATGTACCAGAAAGCATTTATACTGGCCTATTACATGCACAATCTAAAAGTTATTATCATAATACTTACATTAAAAATTCTTTCCGCCACACAAAAATTTAAACTTAACACCCACTAAAAAAGAAAGGAGGTTAATCCTCCTTTCTTTTAAAAACATTTGGCAGATGAATTATCTTCGATTTCTCTTATTAATTTCATCATATGCTTGAATTTGTTTTTTCAAACGCCGATCAGCTTTTTTATCATGCACTACAAGAATTGCGTGTATAACTCCTGGAACCCAAAATATTAATGTTAATATGAAATTTATGATTGCCTGAATTGGTTTTCCACAAAATAATACAGCAACAGGTGGAAGAAGAATTGCTAATAAATACATCATCCCTTGAAAACTCCTTATTTTGTATTTTATATATCACTTTTCAAAATATACGCAAAAAAACCTACTACCATTTTAATCTTAACCTGCCTCTAAAATCAATGTATCTCCTTCTATTTATATAAGTATTTCAGACTTTTTATTGTTTTCTAGCCTATTTTCTTCCTCTATTGCAGTTACTCCAATTGCAGAAATTAACGTTCCTATCGCTTGTATCCAAATACCAATGAGTGCAATGATTCTCTCATCCCTCTTATCAAAAATACTATCTTCATTTTCTCTCTCATCTTTCAATACATTTAAAACACCTTGATACGCTTGTAATCCAGCCCCTAAACTTTGCATGGAGTTACCCAGTATAATAATTTTCTGTAATACATTTATATCCACCAAAGCTGCTTCTACTCCTAAAAAAGCACCGATCGATTGTAAACTGTTCCCTGTAATGATAAGATAATCATTTTCTTTCAATTGTTCATTTATATTAAAATATGTTCCTATTACATTTGATATATTGCCTAATGCTAATAACTCAATTCCTATCTGATCAAGTAATTTACTTTGATTCTCTAAGCCTATATTTTGATTTTCTCTTTTTTCTTCCCCATCATCATAATTGCCCGCAATGATTTGTAATATATACCCGAGGGCTTGTAATGAGCTTCCTACAATAACAAGATCCGATTCAACCTTCTCTTCTCCAATAAATCCTCTTGTCGTTCCAATAGCAGCTGTAAGATTCCCTCCCACTTGAAACCATGCCCCTGTCACTTTTAAACTGCTTGGATTCATTTTTATCACCTATTTAAATATTTTCTAAAGCTTTCAAAACAAACAAATCTCACCCTTAATCTTTTATTTTATTTTTCAGATGTAATTTTGTGAATGATATAATGTGCTACTAATATAAAAAGCACCTTAAAGGTGCTTTTTATATGCATGCTGGGCATGTCAATGAATCTCCATTTTTATCTATTGTTATATTCAATATATATTCAATTGCTTTATGTGACCAAGTTTCAGGTGTAGGCGATTCATTTATATATTGTGGCGCACATGACTTCAGCATTGGAGTACTAATACTCCCTCCAGGATCTAAAGCAACTACAGCCATGCCATGGGGTAATTCCAGGGCCATAGATTTAGTGATACCCTCAATTGCAAATTTCGAGGCACAATATGGCGCAAGCTCAGCTTCACCTTCTCTCCCCCAACTAGAACTCATATTAATGATAATTCCTTCTTTCCTAGCTACCATTGCGGGAACAAACGCTCTTATTACATTTACTACACCATTCACGTTTACATTCATTACATTTTCGAATTCTTGAGCCGTAATTTTCCAAAGTTGTGCATTTTGATTTACAATCGATGCATTATTTATTATCAGATCGGGAGCCGTATGTCTATTAAATATATAATTTGCCCAGTTATTAACTTGCTGAGAATCTGAAACATCAATTACTTGGAAATCATGTATTTTACTGTACTGTTTTTTTAGTTCTTCAATTTTATCTTTTGAACGTCCACAACCATATATGTTCCACCCTAATTCATGAAATCGATCAACCATCGCACGTCCTAACCCTTGTGTCACACCTGTAATAATTACAGATTTACTAATTTCTTTTCGCTTCATTTCTCTCATCCTCCTTCCCTATATCTTACTCTCTTCATTTTTATTCAGCGATTTACTATAGTATCAACTCAACTCATACTTTAGTAATG